>JBEGJG010000196.1:0-4235 GCA_041184705.1 Candidatus Eiseniibacteriota bacterium | reverse complement strand
CCGTGCAAGTCCTGCGGTGGGGACGGCCGCACGAGCGAGAGCGACACCGTGACGGTGAAGGTCCCGGCCGGTGTGGCGCGCGGCAATTACATCCCGCTCACGGGGCTGGGCGATGCCGGTCCGCGTGGCGGCCCGCCCGGTGACCTCATCGTGCACATCGAGGAGAAGGCGCACGAGTTGTTCGAGCGCCACGGCGACGACCTCGTGGTGGACCTGCCGGTGACGTTCACGCTGCTCACGCTCGGAGGCAAGGCCGAGGTGCCGCTGCTCGGCGGTGAGACCGCGTCGCTCGACGTCTCGGCCGGCACGCCGAGCGGTCACGTCGGTCGGCTCAAGAACAAGGGCCTGCCCGGGCTGCGCGGTGGGCGTGGCGACCTGCACGTGCGCCTGCGCGTGTGGGTGCCCACCAAGCTCACCTCGGCCGAGCGCAAGCTGCTCGAGGAGTTGCGCAAGACCGAGGCCGGGCACTCGCCCAAGCCGTCGCGTTCGCTGTTCGATCGGGTGAAGGATGCGTTCGGCGGCTGACGCCGCGCCGTCGTTCGTGCTGCTCGCGGAGCGGCCGCGCAGCGGGAGCCGCCTCGTGCTCGACGGCGAGGAGGGGCGTTACCTCGCGCGCGTCGTCCGCGTCCGCGACGGCGAACGCGTCACCGCGACCGACGGCGCGGGCGCACTGGCGACGCTGCTCGTGGAGCGGTCGCGCCCCGAGGTCGAGGTCGTGGTGGAGTCGGTCGTGGACGTTGCACCGCCCGCCCCGTGTCGTCTGTGGTGCGGTGCACCCGAGGGTGACCGCGGCGACTGGACGATCGAGAAGGCGGCCGAGCTCGGGGTGACCGAGTTCGTGCCGCTCGACACGGCCCGCACGAAGTGGGGCGACTCGGGCCGTGGCGCGCGCTGGGAGCGGTTGGCGGTGGCGGCACTGCGCCAGAGCCGATCGGCGTGGCTCATGCGGATCGCGCCCGTGACCCCGCTGGTCACCGCCCTCTCTACCGTCGAGGCGGGGGCGAGGTGGCTGGCCGAACCCTCCGGCCAGCCGGCCCATGTGGTCCCGCTCGGGCTGGCCGAGGGGGTGACCGGGGCGGTCGGCCCCTCGACCGGGTTCTCCGATGACGAGCGCAAGTCGCTGCTCGAGTGCGGGTTCGAGGCGGTCGCCCTGGCCCCGGCCCGGCTGCGGGCCGAGACCGCGGCGCTGGCGCTGGCGGCGCACTGGGCGGCGCGACGGGTGTCGTTTGCGGGGGGTGGCCTTGACGGTCCGCCCACCCGGGCATAGACTACCTCGTTGCCTGTGACGTCCCACGGCGCGCGTTCGTAACCTCTCGCGCGCAACGATTTACCACCTTTCCCTTTCTTCGGAAAGCACCGACGAGAGAGGGGGGAATGGATTGCCCGGTATCAGGGTGAAGGAAGGCGAGTCCTTCGAGAGTGCCCTGCGCCGCTTCAAGAAGAAGTGCGAGAAGGCCGGTATCCTCTCGGATCTCCGTCGTCATCAGCACTTCGAGAAGCCCAGTGAGCGGCGCAAGCGCAAGCTGAACGCCGCCAAGCGCAAGAACATGGCTCGTCGTACGCAGGAGAGCTGAACCCTCTGTACACGATCGAGCATCTGACGTGGCCCGACGGGGTCGTCCTCGTCCTCGTCGCCGCGTTCACGGTTCGCGGAATCCTGCGCGGCACCATCGCGCAGGTTTTCGCTTTCTCGGGCATCGTGCTCGGTGTCCTCGCCTCGGCCGCGGTCGCGGACGTGGTGGGAGGGCACTGGCGGTCCGCCCGGCCCGAGATCCTGTTCCTCCTCCTGCGTTGGGCGGTCGCTGTGCTCGCCGGTCTGGGCGTGGCCGCCGTCATGCGCTGGTGGGGGGAGCAGGTCGCGGATTCCGTGCATGAGGGTCCCCTCGGTTGGCTCGATCGAGCCGTCGGCGGGTTCCTCGGTGCGGTCATGGGGGCGGTCCTCGCGACCGCACTCCTCGTGGTGCTCCTCCAGGTCCCGGGCCTGGGTGCCGTGCGGCGTGACCTCGCCCGCGGTGTGACGCCGGAGCCGCTCCTCGCGGCCGCCGTGCGCGTCATGGAGGTCGGTCAGGGCCTTCCCGGAGGCCTCTGGTTGCGCGAACGTTTGAACGCGGCCTCCCGCCGACTGGTGGAGAGCCGCGACGCCTAGTGGTCCAAGGCGACACCTGCCGTCTCTCCACCGTACGGTTTCGTGCCGGCGGACGGGGTCCCGGTCGGAGCGTGGTCCTGCACGAGCATTCCCTCGATCTCATCGAATACCCACGCGTCGTCGCCGCGCTGAGCGAGCGCGCCACCAGCCCTCGCGCGCGCGAGGCGCTGCGGGCCGCCCTGCCGATCGCGGACGCGTCCGTGCGTGCCGAGGCCTGCGCCCGGCTCGACGAGGCGGTCCGTCGCCAGCGCGAGCCCGAGGCGTGGTGCTGGGCCGCGCCGTCCGCGCTCGGTGAGGTGCTCGCCGGGGACGCGCACGACGCGCTCGAACCCGAATCGTTCGCGGTCGTGAGCGAGTGGGTGGACGCCTCGGAGCGCACGCGCGGCGCGTGGCTCGCCGAGACCCTGCGGGCGCGCTATCCGCGCCTGGCCGCGCTCGCCGACGACCTGCCGCGCCTCGACGCCCTGCGCGCGCGCATCCACGCGACGATCGACGGGGACGGTCGCGTGCGCGACGACGCCTCGCCCGCGCTCGCGCGTGCGCGGCGCGGCATGGCCGACGGCGAGCGCGCACTGCATCGCCGACTCGAGCGCTGGGCCGCGGGACACGGCGCCGACAGCTACGTGACGCGTTTCGAGAACCGCTTCGTGGCGCTGGTGCCGGCGGCCGGTTTCGCGCGTCGGCAGGGGATCGTGCACGACACCTCGAACAGCGGGCAGTCGTTGTTCGTGGAGCCGCTCGAGGCGTGCGAGGAGAACAACCGCCTGCTCGAGTTGCGCGCCGAAGCCGCGGCCGAGGAGCGGCGCATCCTGCGCGAGCTCGCCGCCGAGGTTCGAGCCGCCGCCCCGGCGCTCGCCGCGCTCGAGGACACGCTGGCCACGCTCGATGCACTGCGCGCCTGCGCGTCGTGGGCGGTCGAGTTCGGCGGCGTCGCGCTCACGCCCGGGGGCGACCGCCTCACGTTGCGTGCGGCGCGCCATCCGCTGCTCGCCATGGGTGAGCGTCGCGCCGAGGTGGTGCCGCTCGAGCTCGAACTGGGCGAGGGCGGGCGCCTGCTGCTCGTCTCGGGTCCCAACATGGGCGGCAAGACCGTGCTGCTCAAGACCGTGGGCCTGGCGGTCGCGCTCGCGCACGCCGGGTTGCCCGTGATCTGCGCCGAGGGCAGTGCGCTGCCCGAGATCCACGAGCTGCGCGCCGACCTCGGCGACGAGCAGTCGGTGGACCGCGGTCTCAGCACGTTCGCCGCGCATCTGCTGTCGCTGCGCGCCATGGTCGAGGCCGCCGGGCCGCGCACGCTGCTGCTCGCCGACGAGCTCGGCGCGGGGACCGATCCCGAGGAGGGTGCGGCGATCGGGCGCGCGCTGGTCGAACACGTCGCGGCGGCCGGGTCCTGGGGCGTGCTCACGACCCACCTCGGCAGCCTCAAGCGCGTCGCCGGCGAGGTGCCGGGTGTGGTGAACGGTTCGCTCGAGTTCGACCTCGACACGCTCACCTCGCGCTATCGCTTCCGCAAGGGGGTGCCGGGCGCGAGTCACGCCCTCGACGTCGCGGGCCGGCTCGGGTTCCCGCCCGCACTGCTCGAGCGCGCGCGTGCGCTCACGCCCGACGAGACGCGTGCGCTCGAGCGCCTGCTGGCCGAGGTCGGCGACGCGCTCGCCGCCGCGCGCGCCGAGCGCGACGAGCTCGCGAGGGCGCGCGCGGAAGCCGAGCGCGCCGAGCGTCACCACCGCGACACCGCCGAGGAGGCCAAGCGCGCACTCGCCGAGTTGCGCCGTCGCCTTACCGCCGAGAGCGAGGCGCTGCTCGCGCGCTCGCGCGAACTCTGGCAGACCGTGCAGCGCGAGGCGCGCAAGCGCGAGAAGTCCCGCGCCGACGCCGATGCGTTGCGCGACACGCTCACCGACGTCGAGCGCGCCGCCACCGCGCTACAGGCGGCCGCCGCCCCGACCGCGCTCGGCCTGCCCGAGGTCGCGACACCGGCCGCCCCGGCCGCGATCGTGCCGGGGGCGCGCGTGCGCGTGACCGACCTGGGCTTCGAGGCCACGGTGGTCTCGCCCCCCGATGCCGAGGGCCGTGTGCAGTTGCGGCG
>JBEGJG010000195.1:0-4258 GCA_041184705.1 Candidatus Eiseniibacteriota bacterium | reverse complement strand
GGAGACCTCGCGTGCGCCGCTCCCGCCCGTTCCTCGCCGCCCTCGCGCTCGCCGCCGCCCTCGTGTCGGCCGCACCCGCTCCCGCCGCCGTGACGCGCTTCGACTTCCACGACCGCGGTCCCTACCACCCCGCGGTGCCGAAGCCGTCCGACGTGCTCGGCTACGCGCCCGGCACGTTCCACACGACGTGGGGCAACATGGAGCGCGTGCTCGACGCGATCGCGCACGCCCGTCCCGAGCGCGTGCGGCGCGAGCCGTTCGGTCGCACGGTCGAGGCCCGCGAGCGGTCGTTGTTCATCGTCTCGAGCCCCGCGAACCTCGCGCGCCTCGACGCCATCCGCGAGGGCAACGCGCGCCTCGCCGATCCGCGCGGCGTGCCCGCGGCCGAGCTCGAGCGGCTCGCGCGCGAGCTCCCGGTGACGGTGTGGCTCAACTACAGCATCCATGGCGACGAGTCCGCGTCGTTCGAGGCCATGATGCAGGTCGTGTACCAGCTCGTGGCGGGGGACGACTCGACCACGCGTGCGTGGCTCGATCAGGCCGTGGTGCTGGTGAACCCGGCGCACAACCCCGACGGCCACGAGCGCTTCGTGACGTGGATCAACGCGCACGGGCAGGGCAACCCCGAGACGTGGGCGCTCGAACAGCAGCGCTCGCAGCCGTGGGGCATCGGCGGTCGGCGCACGCACTACCAGTTCGACCCCAACCGTGACGCGCTCGCCATGAGCCAGCCGGAGTCGCGCCAGATGTCGGTGGCGATCCGCCGCTGGCGTCCGCAGGTGTTCGTGGACCATCACGGGCAGACCGCATCGTTCTTCTTCCCGCCCACCGCGGAGCCCACGAACCACACGCTCACCGGGTCGCGCTACCACGAGTGGGTGGACCGCTTCGGTCGCGGCAACGCCGCGGCGTTCGACCGTTACGGTTGGCAGTACTACGTGCGCGACGTGTTCGACTTCCACGCCACCGGCTACTGGGACATCTGGCCGACGCTGCTCGGCGGCATCGGCATGACCTACGAGACCGATGGCGGCGGCAACCTGGCGCTGCGGCGCGACGACGGCACCGTGGTCACCATGCTCGACGGTCTCGCCCGTCACTTCGTGGCCTCGCTCGCGACGCTCGAGACCGCGGTGCGGTTCCGCGCCGATCGGCTCGCCGATGCGGCCGCGTTCGCGCGCACCTCGGTCACGCCGTCCAAGGGGAGCCCGCGGGCGTTCCTGCTCGACGCGGCCGATCCGGTGCGCGCCGCCGCGCTGGCCGAGAACCTGCAGTACGCCGGCGTCGAGGTGGCGTGGCGTCCGGGGCCCTTCACGGTGCGCGCCGCACGCGCATTGTGGGCCGACGGCGCCTCGAGCCCGGCCCCGGCCGAGGGCGAGGGGCTGTCGCGTGCCGGTGCGCCGGCCCCCGCGCCCGGCCCGCTGGCCGCGCGCACGTTCGAGCACGGTGCGTTCGTGGTGGACCTGGCGCAGCCCGGGAGCCGCATCGCGCGCGCGTTGATCGAGGCCGACCGCTCGGTGACGCCCGAGTTCACGAAGGCCGAGCTCGAGAAGTACGAGCGCAACCTGCGGCGCGGTCGCCGCGCGCCCGGGGAGTCGTACAGCTTCTACGACATCACCGCGTGGGCGCTGCCGTTGAGCTACGGCGTCCCGGCGTATGCGACCGAGGAGGCCGTGACGGGCACCACGCCGCTCGCGATGCCGGACCCCAACGTCGCCGACGAGGCCAGCGACACGCTCGCGGACTCGGTCGCGGTGGGTGTGCCGTTCACCGCGCGCACCTCGCGGATCGCCCCGCTGGTGCTGCGCGACGCGCGCGGTGCCGTGGCGCTCGACCTGCGCGGCCGCATCGAGGGCGGGCGCGCCAACACCGCCTACGTGTGGTCGTGTGCCACCGACGGGGCGTCGCGCCTCGCGCTGCGACTGCTGCAGGAGGGCTTCCGCGTCGCCACCGCCACGCGTGCGCTGCGTGCGGGGGGCCGCGACTTCCCGCGCGGCTCGTTCATCGCGCGCGTCGAGCGCAACCCGGCCACGCTGCACGACCGTGTGGCCGAACTGGCGCGCACGAGCGGTGTGCGCGTGCTCGCGGTGCAGAGCGCGTTCGCCGATCGCGGCGACACGGGCGTGGGTTCCGAGAGCATCGTGAGCCTGAAGCGACCCGAGATCGCGGTCGTGGTGGACGGCTCGGTCACGCCCGAGGCGTACGGGTGGATGTGGTTCCTGTTCGAGCGTCGGCTCGGCGTTCGCTTCACCGCGGTGCGGGCCGAGCGTCTCGGCAGCATCGCGCTCGACCGCTACAACGTGGTCGTGATGCCCGACGGCGGAGCCTCGCTCGCCGGTGCGCTCGGCGGCGGCCTGGACGTGCTCAAGGACTGGGTCTCGCGCGGCGGCACGCTGGTGTGCGTGGACGACGCGAGCGAACTGGCGACGCTCAAGGACGCGGGCCTCACCTCGTCGCGCGTGGTGGGCGTGCCGACCGCCAAGAAGGACGACGACGAGGAGGTGCCCTACCCGGACAGCTCCGAGGCGGAGGCGTCGCGACGCCCGCAGTTCGTGCCCGGCACGGTGTTCTGGGCCACGCCCGACCCGCACCAGTGGCTCACGTGGGGCTTCGGCGCGGGACGCATCCCGGTGATGGTGCAGGGCACCACGATGCTCACCGCGACGCGCGAGGGGGCCAACGCGCTGCGCTTCGATCGCACGCCGCTCACGGTCACGGGATGGACGTGGCCCGAGACCGAGCGCCGACTCGCGCACACCGTGTTCGCGGTGGACGAGCCGAACGGGGACGGGCACGTGGTGCTGCTCAACGGTCCGGTGCTGTTCCGGGGCTACTGGCGCAACACCGAGCGACTGCTCACCAACGCGCTGCTGTACGCCCCCGCGCTGGACTGATCGCGTGACGGGCATGGAGCGCTCGGGCAAGGTGCCCCCCGAGGTGTTCGCGCGCGCGATCGCGCCGCACCTCGGGGCCGCGCGTCCCGAGGTGCTGGTGGGCCCGCGTGTGGGGCACGACGCCGCGATCGTGCGCATCGGGGCCGGGCGCGTCATGGCGGTCACCACCGATCCGCTCACGCTCGTGCCCGGGTTGGGCCCCGAGCGCTCGGCGTGGCTGGCGTGTCATCTGGTCGCCTCCGACCTGTGGACCACCGGGATCCCGCCCGCGTACGCGAGCGTCACGCTCAACCTGCCCACGACGTTCGGGGACGACACGCTCGAACGGTTCGTGCGCGCCATGGGTGAGACCTGGGCCGCGCTCGGCGTGGCGGTGGTGACCGGTCACACGGGTCGCCACGAGGGCTGCAGCGAGCACGTGGTGGGTGCGGCCACGCTCATCGGCGTGGGTGACGAGGGACGATTCCTCTCACCCGGCATGGCGCGCCCGGGCGACCGCGTGATCGTGACGAAGGGTTGCGCGATCGAGGCCGGGGCGTTCGCGGCCGCCCTGTTCCCCGAGCGTGTGCGTGCGCAGGGCGTGGACGACGCGGCGTTCGAGCGTCTGCGCGCGCTCGAGCGACAGGTGAGCGTGGTGGACGACTGCCGCACCGCGCTGCGCGCGGGTGTGCACGGACAGGGGGTCACCGCGCTGCACGATGCCACCGAGGGCGGTGTGCTGGGCGGGCTGGTGGAGCTGGCGCAGGCCTGCGGGCACGACGTGCGGGTGGATCGCGGTCGCATCCCCCTCGACCCCGCGGTCGCCGCGGCGTGCGCGGCGATGGGCGTGGACCCGTGGTGGAGCGTGAGCGAGGGCACCCTGATCGTGTGCGCATCCCCCGCTCGCGCGGCCGCGGTGCTGGGTGAGTTCGCCGACGCGGGCCTCGCGGCCACCGAGGTGGGCGAGGTGCTCGACGGACACGGGCGGCTGTGGGTCGGTGAGCCCGACGGTTCGGTCACGACCTTCGACGCGCCGCTGGCCGACCCGTGGTGGGCGGCCTATGAGCGCGCCGTGCGCGAGGGCTGGCGATAGACGCGAGTGTGCGGCCCCGCGCGATCCGGGGCCGGAAGACGACGCGACCCCGCGGCCCGAGGGCCACGGGGTCGCGGTCGTTCGAGTCGGGGAGCTAGAACTGGAACGCGACGCCCAGCGAGGTCGTCCAGTAGTCGTCGAGGATGCTCTGCGACAGCACCTCGGAGATATGGGTCCCCAGTCGGACGTAGCGTCCGCTCACGTCGAGCGAGGCCAGTCCGGGGATCATGGGCAGCGTGACGCCGCCGCCCACGTGCAAGCCGATGTCGGTGTTGGTGGTCTTCACGTTGAA
>JBEGJG010000194.1:0-4289 GCA_041184705.1 Candidatus Eiseniibacteriota bacterium | reverse complement strand
GGCTCACGCACGCGCCGCTACCGTGGCGGGACCGCGTGTGGTGGGCGGGCGTCGGGGTCTCGGCCGTGACGGTGGCGGGCCTCGCATGGGGCGGGCGAACGGGAGTGGGGGGCGAGGCGTACGCGCTCTCGCTCGGCGCGCTGAGCGGCAACTTGCTCACCTATGCGGGCTGGGCCGCGAACCGGTGGCTGGCCACCGTGACCGGGTTCGGTGACGCCGTGGACCCGGCGGTGTTCGGCTGGGGGGGAGCGCTGCTCGTGCTCGGTGCGGCGGGTGCGGCGTTGCCCGCCTGGCGGCGCGCGGGCATGCCCGCGGCAGCGGCGACACTGCTGGTGCTGCTCGCGCCCGTGCTGCCGCTCGCCAATCACACCTACCACTACTACCTCGTCGCAGCGCTGCCCGCGCTCGGGTGGTGGGTCGCAGCGCTCGTCGAGCCCGCGTTCGCGCGCATTCCACGAGCGGTGGCGACCGCGCTCGCGTTGGTGGTGGCGATCGCCTGCACGCTCGACGGTGCGGAACTGGTGCGGAAGGTGGAGACCATGCCGTTCCGCTACCCCGAGCTGCGTGCCGACCCCACGGTGGATCGCGCTCGCATCGCCGCCAACGCCCTCGGCGACCTGCAGGCGGCGGCGCTGCCCGCGGGCACCGTGTTGCGGTTGTGGTCGCCGCAGGCGCAGGGCATGGCCGAGCGGGAGGGCGCGGCGATGGGGACCGAGGGCTACTACGAGCGCAACGTGCGTGCCGCGCTGCTCGACGGACTCGCCATCCGCGTTCGCGTGCCCACGGTGGATTCGGTGGCGTTCGTGCGTACGTTCGCACCCGTGCGCCCCGACGAGCGCTGGGCGGTGTACCGCTACGACGGCCACCTGCGTGTGCTCTCCGCCGGCGAGCTGGCCCAGGTGATCGCGAGCGCACCCCTGCGGTAGTCGTCGGTTGTTCGTCGCCGGTGCGTGGTGCGTTGGCGAAGGGGGCGGTGGTGCATGGAGCGGGGCCCCGCGGAACGACCCGTCGTACGACCGAAGGAGCCCCCTGCACCGCTTGACGCGCATGGCAGGGGCGTCCAGCATGGGCCGGATTCGGCAGGATGTGTGTGTGACCCCGCGTTGGGTCGCGCCGACCCGCCGCAGTGGAGCGTTCCGTGCGTCGTGCGCGCGGTGAGCGCCCCACCGCTCGGGCCGCCGCGGACGCAGCACCCAGCGCCGTGCGCTCCAACCCAGCGCGCCCCCGGAGTCCTCACGGGCGCTCGAAGGGATTCGAATGGGACTCGTGATCGGCATCCCGACCGAGGTGTACGCGGGTGAGCGTCGTGTCGCCACCGTGCCCGAGGTGGTGCAGAAGCTGCTGGCGCTGGGCTTCTCGGTGAACGTGCAGAGCGGCGCCGGAGCCGGGGCGAGCCTCGACGACGACAGCTACCGCGCCGCCGGAGCGGGCATCGTGGCGACGGCCGCCGAACTGTGGGCCGGATCCGACGTGGTCTTCAAGGTCCGTCCGCCGTCGCTCGACGAGGTCGCGCTACTCAAGCCGGGCGCGACGCTGGTGTCGTTCGTGTGGCCCGCGCAGAACCCCGAGCTCATGCAGGCGCTCGCCGCTCGCCAGACCACGGTGATCGCCATGGACAGCGTGCCGCGCATCTCGCGCGCGCAGAAACTCGATGCGCTGTCGTCCATGGCGAACATCGCCGGTTACCGAGCCGTGATCGAGGCCGCACACCACTTCGGACGGTTCTTCACCGGCTCCATCACCGCCGCCGGCAAGGTGCCGCCCGCCAAGGTGTTCGTGATCGGTGCGGGCGTCGCCGGGCTGGCCGCCATCGGCACCGCGTCGGGGCTGGGCGCCATCGTGCGCGCCAACGACACGCGCCCCGAGGTCGCCGACCAGGTCGTCTCGATGGGCGGCGAGTTCGTGCCCGTGGACTACGTCGAGGAGGGGAGCGGCGTCGGCGGTTACGCCAAGGTGATGAGCGAGGGCTTCCAGAAGGCCCAGCGCGAGGTGTTCGCGCAGCAGGCGAAGGACGTGGACATCATCATCACGACCGCGCTCATCCCCGGGAAGCCCGCACCGCGCCTCATCACCGCCGACATGGTGCGCTCCATGCGCGCCGGAAGCGTCATCGTGGACATGGCCGCCGAGCAGGGCGGCAACTGCGAGCTCACCGAGCCCGGGCAGGTCGTGGTGCGCCACGGCGTCACGATCATCGGCTACGCCGACCTGCCGAGCCGGTTGCCGCGACAGTCCAGCACGCTGTACGCGAACAACCTGCTGCGCTTCACCGAGGAGTTGTGCAAGGCCAAGGACGGTCGGTTCCTCGTGAACATGGAGGACGAGGTCATCCGCGGCGCCACGGTGATCCACGCGGGAACCGTCACGTGGCCGCCGCCCGCCCCCAAGCTGTCCGCCGCTCCGTCCGCGCCCGCCGCGGCCCCGAAGGCTGCCGCCAAGCCCGCCGACAAGCCCAAGGCGCACGGGCACAACGAGCCCAGCGCGCCGCCGTCGGCCGCGCGCACCGCCGTGGGGTTCGGCATCGCCGCGGTGCTGCTGTACGTCATCGGCATGGGTGCGCCGAGCGCGTTCCTGTCGCACCTCACCGTGTTCGTGCTCGCCTGCTTCGTGGGCTACATGGTGGTGTGGAACGTCACGCCCGCGCTGCACACCCCGCTCATGAGCGTGACGAACGCCATCTCCAGCATCATCGCGCTGGGCGCCCTCGTGCAGATCGCCCCGCCGCTCGCCGGTGATGCGGCGACGATGGCGCGGCCCACGGGCTGGATCCAGGGTCTCGCGATCGCGAGCCTCGTCATGGTCACCATCAACATGTTCGGCGGCTTCGCGGTGACGCGACGCATGCTCGACATGTTCCGCAAGTAGGGGAGGCCGACATGGTCCTGAGTCCGAGCCTCGCGACGGTGGCCTACCTGGGCGCCACGGTCCTGTTCATCATGAGTCTGGGCGGTCTGTCGCATCCGGTCACCTCGCGGCGCGGCAACCTGTACGGCGTCGTCGGCATGACGCTGGCCGTGCTGGCCACGGTGTTCGGCCCCAGTGTGACCCCGGCCGGTTACCCGTGGATCGTGGGGGCCCTCGCGGTCGGGGGTGGCATCGGTCTGTACGCCGCGCGCGTCGTCAAGATGACGCAGATGCCCGAACTGGTCGCGCTCATGCACAGCCTCGTCGGTCTGGCGGCGGCGTTCGTGGGCTACGCGAACTACATCGACCCCGCGGCCTCGGCGGCCTTCACGGGCGCGGAGCTGACGATCCACCACATCGAGATCTACGTCGGCGTGCTCATCGGCGCGGTGACGTTCTCGGGCTCGCTCGTGGCGTTCGGCAAGCTGGCCGGGCGCATCGGCGGCAAGCCGCTGCTGCTGCCCGGACGGCATCTGCTCAACCTCGTCGCCCTGCTCGTGGTGGTGTGGTACGGCGTGCAGTTCACGCAGGCGCACGACATCGCCTCGGGCATGATGCCGCTCTACGTCATGACGGCGATCGCGTTGCTGTTCGGTGTCCACATGGTCATGGCCATCGGGGGCGCCGACATGCCGGTGGTGGTGTCCATGCTCAACAGCTACTCGGGCTGGGCCGCCGCGGCGACGGGCTTCATGCTGTCGAACGACCTGCTCATCGTGACCGGTGCGCTGGTGGGCTCGAGCGGCGCCATCCTGTCGTACATCATGTGCCGTGCGATGAACCGGCAGTTCCTGTCGGTGATCGCCGGTGGTTTCGGCACCGAGGGCGGCGCGGCCCCGGCCGCGGGCGCGGCTCCCGCAGGCGAGGTGACCGCCATCTCGGCGGTCGAGACGGCCGACCTGCTGCGCGAGTCCCGCAGCGTCATCATCGTGCCCGGTTACGGCATGGCCGTGGCGCAGGCGCAGCACACGGTGTACGAGATCACGAAGCTGCTGCGCGAGCGCGGCGTGAACGTGCGGTTCGGCATCCACCCGGTGGCGGGGCGCATGCCCGGGCACATGAACGTGCTGCTGGCCGAGGCCAAGGTGCCCTACGACATCGTGCTCGAGATGGACGAGCTCAACGCCGACTTCCCCGACACCGACGTGGCCATGGTGATCGGTGCGAACGACATCGTGAACCCGGGTGCGCAGGACGACCCCACCAGCCCCATCGCCGGCATGCCGGTGCTCGAGGTGTGGAAGGCCAAGACCTCGATCGTCATGAAGCGCAGCATGGCGTCGGGGTACGCCGGAGTGGACAACCCGTTGTTCTACCGCGACAACAACCGCATGTTGTTCGGCGATGCGAAGAGGATGCTCGACGAGGTGCTGGCCGCGTTGAAG
>JBEGJG010000193.1:0-4321 GCA_041184705.1 Candidatus Eiseniibacteriota bacterium | reverse complement strand
CCGTCGATGACGGCGTCCGTCACCTCCTCGCCGCGGTGCGCGGGCAGGCAGTGCATGAACACCGCGTCCGGGTTCGCGGCCGCCATCATGCGCTCGTCCACGGTGTAGCCGCTGAACGCGATGCGTCGCCACTCGGACTCGCGCTCCTGACCCATGCTGGTCCAGGTGTCGGTGTACACCATATCGGCGCCGCGCACGGCCTCGTGCGGGTCGCGCACGCGGCGCACGCCACCCTTCGACCGCACCTCGGCGTCCAGGTACAGGCCGGCGTCGGGCTCGAAACCGTCGGGCACCGCGACGCGCAGCTGGAACCCGAACAGCGTGCTCGCCTCGAGCCACGAGTGCAGCACGTTGTTGCCGTCGCCGACCCACGCCACGGTCATGCGATCGAGGTCGCGACCCTCGCGCCACAGCGTGTAGAGGTCGGCGAGGATCTGGCAGGGGTGCGAGTGGTCGGTGAGCGCGTTGATGACGGGGATCGTCGCGTTGGCCGCGAGGCGCTGCACGAGGCGGTGCGAGAACGTGCGCACGACCACGAGGTCCACCATGCCCGAGAGCACGTGGGCCACGTCCTCCACGGTCTCGCGGCCGGTCTCGCTCACCTCGACCACGCCGAGGTCCACGGCGTCACCGCCGAGTTCGTGCATGCCGACCGTGAACGAGACGCGCGTGCGCAGCGACGGCTTGTGGAACACGAGCGCGGCGGTGCGGCCCGCGAGCGGGCGCGGGGCGTCGGGCGTGCCGCGAACAGCGCGCAGGCGGTCGGCCTCGGCGAACAGCTCCAGCACGAACTCGCGGGTCAACCCCGAGAGGTCCACCAGATGGTCGGGCGCACCGTTCAACGTCGTCCCCTCCTCCATGTTCACGAGATCACCGGGAGCACGTCCGGGCCGGGTTCGGCGGCGGCGGGCATCGGCAGCACGTAGGATCGTCCCGCGCGCGCCGCTTCCTCGGACGCGCCCGGCACGAGGTCGTAGGTCATCGCCACCTCGTCGCAGGCATGGCGCTTGGGGCAGCGGACGCAGTCCGTCCACACCTTGCGCGGGATGCTCTCGCGCGCCTCGCTGCGGAAGCCGCAGCGCTCGAAGAACGCGACCTCGCGCGTGAGCGCGATGACGCGCGGCAACCCGAGCGCGCGGGCGTCGCCGACCACGGCGTCCACCAGCGCGGCCCCGAGCCCCTGACCGTGCGCGTCGGGGCGCACCGCGAGCGACCGCACCTCGCCGAGGTCCTGCCACAGCAGGCGCAGCGCGGCACAGGCCACGATCGCGGGAGCCGACTCACCGGTGCGCTCCACGACCCAGAACTCGCGCACGCACTGGTAGAGCTCGGAGACCGGTCGCGGCAGCAGCACGCCGTCCACCACGTAGGGCGCCATCACGCCCGCGATGCCCGGCACGTCGGCGACGTTCGCACGGCGCAGCACCAGATCCTCGGTGAGACGACGCTCGGTGCCGTCGGTGGGACGCGGTCCCGGCAGCGGGACCGGACGTGGCAGCACGCGCGACTCGCCCGTGCCGATCGCGCTCGGCAGGTCGGCGTCGCCCCCGGGGCCCAGCCCCAGACGCGCCTCGTGCAGCGCCAGCTGGTGATCGGTCGAGCCCGCGCCCGGGGAGTGCGTGCGGCGTGCGATCGCCGACTCCACGGAGAGCGCGGCCAGACAGGCGTCGGTGAAGTGCGGCGAGAGCTCGAGGCGCTGCTCGAGCGGCAGCGCGGCCGGGTCGCACCCGGCGCGCTCGGCCGCCGCCCACAGCGCGCCCACCACCTTGTGCGCGTCGCGGAACGGCACGCCCTCGGCGACCAGCGCGTCGGCGAGCTCGACCGCGAGCAGGTCGGGCGTGAGCGAGGCGGCGATGCGATCGCGGTTGGGGACGAGCGCGTCGATCGCGGCGGGCAGCACCGACAGCATGGCGTCGAGCGTGTCGGCCGCGTCGAAGACCGTCTCCTTGTCCTCCTGCAGATCCTTCTGGTACGAGCTCGGCAGACCCTTGAGCAGCACCGCGAGGCGTTGCGAGTCGGCGATGAGACGCGCGCTCTTGCCGCGCGCGAGCTCGAACAGGTCGGGATTGCGCTTCTGCGGCAGCAGGCTGGAGCCGGTCGAGAACCCGTCGGGAGCGGCGAACCAACCGAACGCCGGCGAGCAGAAGATGACGAGGTCCTCGGCGAGGCGCGACAGGTGCAGGCCCAGCAGGGCCGCGGCGTTCAGGTACTGGAGCGCGAAGTCGCGGTCACCCACGGCGTCGAGCGAGTTCATGGCGACGCGCGAGAACCCGAGACGCGTCGCGAGCGCGGCACGGTCGTAACGCAGGGGCGTGCCCGCGACCGCACCCGCACCGAGCGGCATGCGGTCGGCGGCCTCGCGCGCCTCGGCGAAGCGTTCCTCGTCGCGCGAGAACGCCTCGGCGTGCGCCAGCCACCAGTGCGCGAGACGCACGGGCTGCGCGGGCTGCAGGTGCGTGTACGCGGCGCACGCGAGGTCGCCGGAGTCGCGCGCCTGCGTGACGAGCGCGCGCTCGAGTTCGCGCACACCCTCGACCGCGGTGTCGCACAGCCGCATGACGTGCATGCGGAACAGCGTGCCGACCTGATCGTTGCGCGACCGCCCGGTGTGCAGGCGGCGCGCGGGTTCACCGCAGCGCTCGCCCAGCGCGGCCTCGACCGCCGAGTGCACGTCCTCGCCCGCCAGTTTCACGGTGCCGAGCGCGAGCCCGCGTTCGAGGTCGTCGCAGGCCGCGATGAGCGCGTCGCGCTCGGGCGCGGTCATGATGCCGCACTCGGCCAGCGTGGTCGCGTAGGCACGCGACAGGGCCAGCTCCTCGTGGACGAGACGGCCGTCCACGGGGAGCGAGTCGTTGAGCTTCTGCGCCCGCGGATCGAGCCCCGCGGCCAACCGGCCCTGCCAGACCGCTTCCTTGCGCCCGCCGTCAGACATCCGCCGTCACCTCGGTCGCCTTGCGGGCGTCCTGACCGCGCTGCGCGGCGGTGGCGAGCGGCAGACCGAACAGGCGGATGAAGCCCTCGGCGTCCTGCGGGCGGTAACCCTTCATGCTGAAGGACGCGAGCTGCGGCAGGTAGAGCGTCTGCGGGCTCGTGCGGCCCACGGCCACGGCGCGGCCCTTGAACAGCTCGACCGAGACCTCGCCCGTGGCGACCTCGAGCGCGGTGTCCACGAACGACTGCAGCGCCCGACGCAGCGGCGAGAACCACAGGCCGTTGTACACGAGGTCGGCGTAGCGCGGCGCCAGTTCGAGGCGCGTGCGCAGCAGGTCGTGCGGCAGCACGAGGCGGCAGAGGTCGTCGAGCGCCTCGTGCAGCACGGTGCCGCCCGGGGTCTCGTAGACGCCGCGCGACTTCATGCCCACGAGTCGGCTCTCGAGCACGTCGGCGCGTCCCACACCGTGGCGGCCCGCGACCTGGTTGAGCGTCTCGAGCAGCTCGACCGGGCCGAGGCGCTTGCCGTTGACCGCGACCGGGTTGCCGCTCTCGAAGCCGATCGTGATGCGCTCGGGCATGGCGGGCCACTTGTCCACGGTCGAGGTGAGCTTGTGCATGGCCTCGGGCGGGGCGTTGGCGGGATCCTCGAGCGCGCCGCCCTCGTGGCTGAGGTGCCACAGGTTGGCGTCGCGCGAGTAGAGGTCGTCCTTCTTCTGCGCGAGCGGCACGTTGTGCTTGGCCGCGTACTCGAGCGCGTCCTCGCGCGAGACGATGTCCCACTCGCGCCACGGTGCGATCACGGGCAGCTCGGGGGCGAGCGCCATGTAGGTGAGCTCGAAGCGCACTTGGTCGTTGCCCTTGCCGGTGCAGCCGTGCGCGAGCGCGTCGGAGTGCGTGCGCTGCGCGGCCCACACCTGACGCGACGCGATGAGCGGTCGCGCGAGCGAGGTGCCGAGCAGGTAGCGGCCCTCGTACACGGCGCCGGCGCGCAGCGCGGGGAAGCAGAAGTCGCGCACGAACGGCACGCGCAGGTCCTCGACGATGACCTCGCTCGCGCCGATGGCACGCGCCTTGGCCTCGAGGCCGGTCAGCTCCTCACCGCCCTGCCCGACGTCGCTGCAATAGCACACGACCTCGCATCCGTAATGCTCGCGCAACCACGGCACGATGATGCTGGTGTCGAGACCGCCGGAATACGCCAACGCCGCACGCTTGATCTGGGGCTTGCTCACGTCCGCTCACCTCCCTGGGTCGAGCACGCGCGGATCGCGGTGTCGAGCCGTTCGAGTCCCTCGTGGATCTCCGCATCCGTGACCGTCAACGGCGGCAGCACGCGCAGTGCGCGCTCCCCGCCGCGGACCAACAACAGGCCGGCCTCGCGCGCCGC
>JBEGJG010000192.1:0-4389 GCA_041184705.1 Candidatus Eiseniibacteriota bacterium | reverse complement strand
CCTGTGGCACTCTGCGCGACATGACGAACCCGCCCGGAGACACGGACGTCCTGGCGCTGGCCGAGCGCGCGCTCACGCGTGCGCACGCCCCGCAGCGCACACTGCCCGCGCGCCTCATCGTCGTGGACCCTGCCGCGCAGCAGGCGCATCTCGTGGTGGACGGTCGTCGCGTGTGGTCCGCACCGTGCTCGACCGCGGCCAACGGCCTCGGCGGGTCGGCGGGCTCGAACCGCACGCCGATCGGCTGGCACCGCGTGTGCGAGCGCATCGGCGCTGGCGCCGAGTCCGGCACCGTGTTCGTGAGTCGCGAGCCCACGGGCGAGGTCTGGCGGGGCGAAGTGCGCGCCGACGACCTCATCCTCACGCGCATCCTGCGCCTCGAGGGGCTCGAGCCGGGCATCAACCGCGGCCCCGGCTGCGATTCGTTCGACCGCTACGTCTACGTGCACGGCACCAATCAGGAGTCCGCGCTCGGGACGGCCGCCTCGCACGGTTGCGTGCGACTGGGCAACACCGACGTCGTGGCGTTGTTCGACCGCGTCGAGGTCGGCGACCTGCTCGTGGTGATCGACCCCTCGCGCAACGACATGCCCGACCCGCTCGGTCCCGCGCGCTTCCACTACGCGGGCGTGGGTGGCAGCGGCATGAGCGCGCTGGCGCAGTTCCAGGCCATGCGCGGCGGGCGCGCGAGCGGCAGCGACCGTGGTTTCGACCGCGCCGAGCGTCCCGAAGCCCGCGCGCAGTTGGAGCGTCTCGGCGTCACCGTGTGGCCGCAGGACGGCAGCGGACTCGGTGGCGACGCCGGTGCGCTGGTCGTGTCCACGGCGGTCGAGGACACCGTGCCCGACGTGGCGGCGGCGAAGGCGCGCGCGCTCTCCATCGTGCATCGTTCCGAGATGCTCGCGCACTGGGTGGCGACGACGCGTTCGGTGGCGGTCTCGGGCACGAGCGGCAAGTCCACGACCACCGCCATGGTGTTCGAGATCCTGCGCGGCGCCGGCCGCGACCCGTCCGTCATCACGGGAGGCGACCTCGTGGCGCTGCAGGACGAGGGCCACTGGGGCAACGCGTGGGCGGGGAAGGGGCCGCTCGTGGTCGAGGCCGACGAGAGCGACGGTTCGCTCGTGCGCTACCAGCCCGCCGTCTCGGTGTGCCTCAACCTGTCGAAGGACCACAAGAGCGAGGACGAGGTCGCCGCCATGTTCCGCGTGCAGAAGGGGCGCACGCGCGAGCGTTTCGTGTGCGGTGAGGAGGGCATCCCCGACGACCTGCGCGAGGGCGCGCTCGTGTTCGGGTTCGGCGAAGGGGCCGAGGTGCGTGGCACCGAGCTCGAACTGGGACCGTCGGCGACGCGCTTCCGCGTCGGCGACACGGTGTTCACGCTGCCCGTGCCCGGACGGCACAACGTGGAGAACGCGCTCGGCGCGATCGCCGCGTGCGTCGCGCTCGGGGTGCCGCTCGCCGAGATGGTCGAGCCGCTGTCGCGCTTCAAGGGTGTGGCGCGACGCTTCCAGTCGCTCGGGGTGGCCCGAGGCGTCGAGGTGGTGGACGACTTCGGCCACAACCCGGCGAAGATCGCCGCCTCGCTGGCCACCGCCCACCTGCGGGCCGGGCGCGTGCTCGCCGTCTACCAGCCGCACGGCTACGGCCCGACGCGGTTCCTGCGTGACGGATTCGTGGACACGTTCGCCACCTGCACGCGTCCGCAGGACCGCACGTGGCTGCTCGAGATCTTCTACGCCGGTGGCACCGCGGTGCGCGACTTCTCGTCGGCCGACCTCGTGCGCGACATCGCCGCGCGCGGTCGCACGGCCGAGTTCGCGCCGTCGCGGGAGTGGCTGGCCGCGAGACTCGCCGAGGTGGCCGAACCGGGCGACCTCGTGCTCGTCATGGGCGCACGCGACCCGTCGCTCACGACGTTCGCGCGCGACGTGCTGGCCGCGCTCGCCGCGCGCGCCTGAGCGCACGCGGCACCGATCAGCGGGTCGGGCCGGCGGTCGCGCCGTAGCGCTTCTCGACGTACTCGTCGAGCATGCGCGCGAAGTCCTCGGCGATGGTGTCGCCCTTGAGCGTCACCGCCAGCTTGCCGTCCACGTAGACGGGAGCGCGAGGGTCCTCGCCGTTACCGGGCAGCGAGATGCCGATGTCGGCGTGCTTGCTCTCGCCGGGGCCGTTCACGACGCAGCCCATCACCGCGACGTTGAGCTGCTCCACGCCGGGGTAGGCGTTCCGCCACACCGCCATGCGGGCCGCGATGTGGTCGGTGACGCGGGCGGCGAGCTCCTGGAAGAACGTGCTCGTGGTGCGACCGCAGCCGGGGCAACTCGTGACCTGCGGCGTGAAGTGGCGCAGGCCGAGCGACTGCAGCACCTGCTGGCAGACGCGCACCTCCTCGGCCCGGTCGCCGCCGGGCGCGGGGGTGAGGCTGGTGCGGATGGTGTCGCCGATGCCCTCGAACAGCAGCACGGACAACGCCGCCGTGGTGGCGACGATCCCCTTGGTGGACAGGCCGGCCTCGGTGAGCCCGAGGTGCAGCGGGTAGTCGCAGGCCGCCCCGAGCGCGCGGTACACCTGGATGAGGTCGCGCACGTCGGAGACCTTGGCCGACAGGATGATGCGGTCGTGCGGCTGGCCGCAGCGTTCGGCGAGTTCGGCCGACCGCAGCGCGCTCTCGCGCATGGCCTCCAGCACGACCTCGCGGTCGGTGAGGGGCTGCGGGCGCTTGGCGTTGGCGTCCATGAGCGAGGTGAGCAGCGCGCGATCGAGCGAGCCCCAGTTGACGCCGATGCGCACCGGCTTGCCGTGCTCGACGGCCACCTCGACCATGCGACGGAAGTTGTCGTCGTGCTTCTCGCCCACGCCGACGTTGCCCGGGTTGATGCGGTACTTGTCGAGCAACCGCGCGCACTCGGGGTACTCGGTGAGCAGCGTGTGTCCGTTGTAGTGGAAGTCGCCCACGATGGGGGCGGTCACGCCGCGGTCGCGCAGACGGCGCACCATGTCGGGCACGGCCGCGGCGGCCTCGCGCGTGTTCACCGTGACGCGCACGATCTCGCTGCCGGCGGCGGCGAGCAACGCGACCTGATCGGCGGTGGCGACCGGGTCCGCGGTGTCGGTGTTGGTCATGGACTGCACCACGACCGGGTGGGCGCCGCCGACGGGCACGTTCCCGACGTGACAGACGACGCTCTTGCGGCGAGCGCCGCGACGGGTGTCCTCGATGCGGATCAGGGGCATGCGCGGAAGGCTAGGGGCCGCCTCCGACCGCGTCAAACGCGGATGCGAGCGAGGTGCGATGCCACCACGGGCTCGCGTTCCCGCCGCATCAGGCGGATGGGGCGCCGCTCCACAGCGGGTTCGACACCGCATGGCGCTCGGTCTCGGGCGCGAGCTCGCGTCCCAGCGAATCGAGCGCTCCCTGCAACCGGGTGTGGTGGGTGGCGAGCAGGGTGGCACGCGTCGCGGCCTCGTCGCGGTGCGCACAGGTCGCGTACGCAAGGTGCACCGCCAGAGGTTCGGCCACGCGCACGTGCACGCGGCGTGGTGCGACCGCGATCGGGAGCGTGTTGCGCAACGCCGCTCCGAGGCCCTGCGTGAGAAGGCTCGAGCGCGTGCGCTTGAGCACCTCGGCGAGGCGCTCCTGGTCGAGTCGCGGTCGGTCGTAGAGCGCGGGGTCGAAGCCGGCGAGGCGCTGCAGTTCGAGCAGGCGGGCGCGATCGGCGCGCACCGCCTCGGGTTCCCGCGCGGTGCGCTCGCGCATCGCCTTGCGCAACTGGAACTGCGTACGCGTGAGGTCGTCGTCGAGTTCGCCGTAACGCTCGGCGAGCGACTCGCGCAGTCGTGCGAGCACGGTCGCCTGCGCGGGGAAGTAGTCGCGGCCGCGGCAGGCGGCGGGCGGTGCGATGCCGAGGCGCGCGCACTGCCGCACCAGAAGCTCGGGCAGGAGTGTCGCGAACCGCTCGGCCAAAGGACCCGGCGGGACGGTCACGTCGAGGCGGCGTGCGAGGTCGCCGATGTCGCGCGACAGCGCCGCATGCGCGTTCGCGGTGAACGTGAGTCGCCACACCACCGGCACCATGTGCACGGGACGCGGATCGTTGCGGGCCGCCAGCGTGGCCGCGGCCTCCCACGCCATGTCCACGATCCCCGGCAGCAGCGTGCTCACGCGCTCGCCCTGCCAGGTCGCGGTGCCCTCGGGGTGCAGCAGCACGCCGTGACCCGCGAGCGCCCAGCGCACCGAGTACGCCTTGCCGCCGCCGCCGGGGACGTTGGCGATGAGGTTGTTCGCCAGCCAGAACGCACGCACCGCGGATGTGGCGTTGACGATCTCGTAGCTGGCCCAGTGCGCCATGAGCGGCGAGGCCACGCACGAGAGTTCCTTGTCGATCA
>JBEGJG010000191.1:0-4480 GCA_041184705.1 Candidatus Eiseniibacteriota bacterium | reverse complement strand
GTCGGGTGCTCGTCTACGAGCAGCGGCACTCCGCTTGGATCGGGGTGCTCGACATCCTCGACGTGTCCGCGCAGCTGCGGAACGACGCCAGCATGCGCTTGAGCGTGCTGAAGCATGCGTGGATGCCGCCGGATCGCGGAGTGTCCATGCGCGACCCGTACTACCCGCTCGGACTCACCCGCAAACCCAGAGCCGAACGCGGCCGCGTCCCCTTCCCGCCCTCCTTCCGGAAGGGGCCCCCTGTGCTGGCCGAGTTCCCCGCACGCGCCGGGGCGTTCCTGCACTCCGTCCTCGTCGGGCGCGGAGTGGACTGAGGCCTCCGAGCCACAGGCCGTCCCGCTTCGACGGACCCGCACCACCACACACCCCGCGCGCGGCGCCCTACCACCACGCCCACAGCAGCACGAGCAGCGCGCCGCACGCGGTCCACAGTGCGGCGCGCAGCGCACCCGGCACCTCGCGTTCGGGCAGCGGTGTGGACTCGGGCGCCCCGAACGCGCGGCGGATCTCAGCGGCGGCCACGCCGAACGACGCCAGCCACGCCAGCGCCACCGCGAACAGCAGTCCGGGGTGGCGGTGGTCGGCCAGCGTGCGCGCGAGCCCCAACCACAACTGCGCGCCCGGCGTTCCCGGCGCGCCCGCCAACGACAGCATGGCGTAGGCGCCGGCCGCACCGGTCCACGGGTGACGCCGGAACAGCACCGAGGCGCCGTCCGAGACCGAGCCGCCCACGGGCAGGAACCGGCTCAGCAGGCTCGCCCCGCTCGCGGCCAGCAGCAGGTGGCCGCCCCACGCCGCGAGCCCGCCCTGAGCGGCGAACGGTGCGGCCCACGGCACGGCGGCGAACGACGCCAGCACCAGCCCGCCCTGCAGGCTCACCAACGCGCCCACGCGACGTTCGGAGCGCGCGGGGTTCGCCAGCGTCGCGGCCCCGCCCACCAACGCCACGCTCGCGGCCAGCGTGAGCTGCGCGCGCACCAGTCGCTCGGCGGCCGGGAACGCCTCGACACCCGTGAGGTGGTGCATCAGCCACGACGCACCCGCCACCTGCAGCGTCACCGCCACGAACGGCGCCAGGTGCGCGCGCGCGCCGTGGAACAGGTCGCCCGCCCAGAAGTGGAACGGCGCTCCGCCCAGCATGACCAGCCCCGCCAGCATGGACAGCGACGCGGCCGCGCTCCACAACGAGTACGGGTCGAGCGCCAGCGCCAGCGCGGGCCACTGCTCGCGCGGCCGCGCACTGCCCGAGGCCAGCGCCAGCAGCGCGTCGCCCGCCCACGACAACGCGAACGCCGCGAGCAGCACCCACAGCAGCTTGAGCGCCACCTCGGTCTGCGGCAGGTCGCGCGGGTCGTTGGCCAGCAGCGCCACGCACAGCCCCGCGGCCACCGCCGCGCGCGCGGGCGTGAGCACGTCGGGCCACGACACCAGCACCGCCAGCGGCACGAGCAGCGCGGTGGCGATCCCGGCGTCGAACCACGGCTGCGGCTCGCTCGCGCGCGCGTGCGCACGCCGCACCAGCGTGGCCGTGACGAGCGCGGCGAGCGGCGCGAGGAACGCGAGCGAGGGCATGACCACGTCGTTCACGCGCGCCTCACCGCAGCAACGGCAGCAGCAGCGACAGCACCGCCACGCCGACCAGGAAGAGCAGGTACTCCTGCGCGTCGCCCGAATGCAGGTCGCGCGCCGGGGCCCCGAGCAGTCTCGCCACCACCGCGATCGCGCCCGCCATCTGGCGCTCCACCACGGTGACGGCGCGGAACGTGTTGAGTGCGAAGTCGCGCGTGCCCGGGCCCGCGGGCGGCTCGGGTTCGGTGGGCTCGGGCACCACGCGCGCACGATGGATGGGCCACCACGCCAGCGCCATGGGCACCAGCGCGATCAGCGCGGTCAGCGGGTCCGTCATGACCCGCTTCCACACCCACGCGAGCGACAACGGTCCGGCCAACAGCACCGCGATGGCCGCCACGCGCGAGATGAGCGGCACGCGATCCTCGGGGCGCGCCACCGCTCGACGCTCGGGCGCCTCGACCACGCGCTGCAGCCACAGCAGGCTGGCCACGAACACCGCCGACATGAGCACCGCGAACTCGAGCGGATGGAACCGTCCGTCGCCGAACCCCACGTCGTACAGCAGCGGCCACGCCAACGCGCTGCACGCGAGCCAACCCGCCCAGCGCCACAGGCGCGTCAGCTGCGCACCGCGACGCACGGCCTGCCCGCGCAACTCGGCCGCCAGCGCGATGAGCCGTCCTCCGGCCGAACCCAGCCACAGCAGGGCGGCGATCTCGCCCGGCACCACGCCGCGCGCCACCAGCATGGAGGCCAGCGTGCAGTCGAACACCACCAACCAGCGCAACGACGCGGTGAGCGAGCGGCGCGTGTAGGCGCGCAGCGCGGCCAGCAACGCGGCGAGCAGCAGCGTGACGGTGGCGACCTCGCGCACGAACGGCGCGGTGGTCCACAGCTCGGCCTGCCGCCACAGCACCAGGAACCCGGTCACGGGCAGCAGCGCGGTGAGCCACGGCCCGAGCGATCGCACGGGCCCGGTCAGGTCGGGGAACGGCCGCGACAACGGCAGCGCGGCCATGAGCTCGAGTCCCGCCCACAGCACGGCGAGCGCGGCGAGCGTGCGCAGCAACGCCATGGGGTCGCGCGACACGGGCAGCGGCGCGGGCACGAACGACGGCACGCCGAACGGGCTGCTGGGGCCGTGGCCCACCACCGGTGCGTACATCTGGCGCAGCTCGGGCAGCGCCATGAACAGCGCGCAGGCCAGCCACAGCGCCATGGCGGGACGGCGCAGCCACGACCAGCGCGCCATGGGCTCGGCTCGCTCGGGCATGGCGCGCGCCCACAGCCAGAACGCCATGGCCATCAGCTCCACGCCCAGCGCGGCCCACACCACACCGGGCAGCATGAGCAGCACCACGCCCGACGTGGCGCACAGCGCACCGAGGCGCGCGGACGGGATGCGGGGGGCACGGATCACGGCGTCAGTCCTGCAACTCGTGCGCGTCGGAGACGAACACCGACCCGGCGTAGCGCGCGCGACCGTCGGCCACGCGCACCACCAGCGTGAGCGCGAGCAGCGTGGCGAACCACGCCGTGCCCGCGGGCGCGCCCTCGCCGCCCACGTCGGCCGCACGCGCGGCGGCGATGAGCAGCTCGAGCCCCAGTCCGGCCGCACCCACGGCCAGCGTGGCGCGACGCACGTGCCGGCGCATCATGAGGTGCAGCAGGCCCAGCCCCACCAGCAGCACGCCGAGCGAGGCGCGCAGCGCGTCGCGGTCGGCGAACACCTGCCGCCACACCGCGGCCACCATGAGCGCGAGCAGCGCCAGGCCCAGCGGCAGCGCCACCGCGCCGGCCTCGAACGCGCGGCGGCGCGGAGGGGCGGGAGCGGCCCCCGCACCGTCGGGCAGGCCCACCTGCCATGCGATCGCGAGCCATGTGACGACCCACGCGGCGCGCGTCCACCACGGCACCGCGAGCTCGCCCAGCACCAGGGCGGCGACCGCGCCGACCACCGCGGCCGCGCGGGCCACCGCACCGCCGGGCAGCAGCGTGGCGAGCAGCAGCACCGTGGGCAGCAACAGCAGCAGCGCCAGCTCGTGCAGCGGCAGCCGGGTCCACGCCTCGAGCAGGTGCATGCGGGATCCCTCCCGGGGGCGCGGCGGACGGCCGCGGGCGCTAGCGGCTCAGGACGGGATCTGCGCGGCCTCGGCCAAGCGCAGGGAGTTCAGGAACGCCTCGGCGCTCGGGGCGCGGCGCAGCTCGTCGCGCACCGACTCCTCCTTGAGCACGCGCGAGATGTTGGCGAGCACCTTGACCTGCAGCGGGGCGATGTTCTCGGGGCCCGCGAGCAGGACGACGATGTAGGTGGGCTCGCCGTCCATGGAGTCGAACGCGAGACCCTGCGGCGCGATGCCGACGGCGGCGACCATGCGGTTGAGCGCCCTCGCCTTGCCGTGCGGGATGGCGATGCCGTTCATGAACCCCGTGGAGCCCGTGGCCTCGCGGTTGAGCACACGCATGAGCACCTCGCCCTGGCTCTGGATGCCGTGGGCGGCCTCGAGCAGGTCCACCAGTTCCGCGATCGCCTCGCGCTTGCTGGTCGCGCGCAGCCGCGTGGTGATGGCCTGGGGGTTGAGGAGTTCGGAGAGGCGCATGGCGGGTCGTCTCGGATGGGGGCGCGGGGGGCGTTGGGGCCCTCACCGCAACCTAGTGAGCGAACGCGGGCGCGTCAAGCCCGGACCCCTTGCATGGCAACGACTTGATTGTGCGGCGAAGATTGTTGACGGGCCCTTGTCGAGCGGATCGATCCGGGCCGACCCGCCCGTTCCCAAGGAAACTCGCGCTCGACCGCTCGGCCCAAGGGCCCGGAACCGGCCATCAACATTTTCCGCCTCACTAGGGAGGCGGCCCGGGTAGCATGGGGCGTCGAACACGCGTCGCGTGCGTCGGGGGCCGGTCGCCC
>JBEGJG010000190.1:0-4513 GCA_041184705.1 Candidatus Eiseniibacteriota bacterium | reverse complement strand
CGTCTCGCGCCGACTCAAGACCCGAGGGGTCTCGCTCGACGCCGAGGAGGTGGTGCTGCTCGAGCGCCTGCTCGGGAGGTCCCCGCGCTGGGCGGAGGCCGTGCTGTTCGGCATCCTGTGGAGCGAGCACTGTTCGTACAAGAGCACACGACATCTCCTGAAGCGGCTGCCCACGCAGGCGCCTCAGGTGGTGATCGGGCCCGGTGAGGACGCCGGCGTGGTGTCGCTGCCCGCCCCGTGCGACGACATCGTGCTCGTGCTCGGGCACGAGAGCCACAACCACCCCAGTCAGGTGCTGCCGGTGGAGGGCGCGGCGACGGGAGTGGGCGGGATCGTGCGCGACATCGTGTGCATGGGCGCCGAGGTGGTGGGCGCCATGGACTCGCTGCGCTTCGGGGACCCGCGATCGGGCGTGCATGCGCGCGACGTGGTGCGCGGCGTGGTCGAGGGCGTGGCCTCGTACGGCAACGCGCTCGGGGTCCCGAACCTCGGTGGCGACACGGTGTTCGATGCGGGCTACGACCAGAACTGCCTCGTGAACGCCATGGCCATGGGGCTCGCCCCGGCCGACGGCGTCATCCGCAGCCGCGTGCCGCAGGGCCCGGGGCCGTGGGCGCTCGTGCTGGTGGGCAAGCCGACCGACGAGAGCGGGTTCGGCGGTGCGGCGTTCGCCTCGGGTGAGTTGGGACAGGAGGACCAGCGCGGTGCGGTCCAGTTGCCCGACCCGTTCCTCAAGCGCGTCCTCAACGTCGCGACCTACGAGGCCTTCCGGCGCGTGCGCGAGCGCGGCATCCCGTGCGGGTTCAAGGACCTCGGTGCCGGTGGCATCGCGTGCGCGACGAGCGAGCTGGCCGCGGCCGGTGGCTGCGGCGCGGTGGTCACGTTGGACGACGCGCATCGGGTCGAGCGTCGGCTCCCGCCCGAGGTGCTGTTGTGCGCCGAGACGCAGGAGCGCTACTGCTGGGTGGTGCCGCGCGACTTCGCCGACGAGTTGTGCGCGCTCTACACGAAGGAGTTCGCGCTCGGGGACGTCCATCCGGGAGCCGGTGCGCGCATCATCGGGCACACGGTGCCCGAGCGTCGGTACACGGTGACGTGGCAGGGCGAGACGCTGGTGGACTGCGACGTGGACGCCATCACGACCGGTCGCAGTGCCGTGCGTCCCGCCGTGGCACGTGCACGCACGGCGCCGCCGAGGTCGCGACGGCGGGCGACCGATCTGCGCAAGGCGTTCCTCTCGCTCCTGGGCGGACTGCATCTGGGTTCGCGGGAGTACCTCACGGCCCATTACGACGGGGACGTGCAGGGGCGGACGTGGTTGCGTGCCGGCGAGGGCGACGCCTCGGTGATCCGCGTGCGACCCGACCGCGTCACGGGTATCGCGTTCGCGGTCGGCGGCAACCCGCACTGGTGCGCGGGCGACCCCGCGCTGGGTGCGGCGCACGCCGTGGCCGAGGCCGCCCGCAACGTCGCGGTGACCGGTGCGCGGCCGTGGGCGCTCACCGACTGCCTCAACTTCGGTCACCCCGAGGACCCCGAGGTCATGGGCGACCTCGAGGCGAGCATCAACGGGCTCGGGGAGGCCGCTCGCGCGCTCGGCGCGCTGGCCTCGCCGGGGCACCCGCTGCCGTTCGTGAGCGGCAACGTGAGCCTCTACAACCAGGTCGGTCGTGACGCCATCCCGCCGTCGCCCATCGTCATGTGCGCGGGCGTGATCACGGACGTTCGCCACGCCCTCGGCAGCGGGTTCCGTGGGGCCGGGCACGTGCTCGTGATGGTGGGGGCGGACCGCGACGGGCTGGAGGGCTCGACGTTCCGGCGCGAGGTGCTGCGCGAGCGTGGCGGTCCACCGCCGGCGCTCGACCTCGAGGCCGAGGCTCGCTTGCAGGCGCTCGCGGTCGCGATCGCCGAGAGCGCGTGCGCGGTCGCCGCGCACGACGTCTCGGATGGTGGGCTCGCCACCACGGTCGCCGAGATGATGGTGGGCGCACCGGACACGCTGCCGCTCGGCGCCGAACTCGACCTCGAACCGCTCGAGGCCGACCCGGCGGTCGCGTTGTTCTGCGAACGCCCGGCGATCGTGTACGAGGTGCCGTTCGAACGGCTCGCCCGACTGAGCCAGACCGCACGCGAGCACGGTTTCGTGGCGTGGCCGATCGGCACGGTGAGCGCCCATGCCACGCTGCGTGCGCGCTTCGCGGGTGGCACCACGCTGGAGTGGTCGCGCGACGAGGTGGTGGCGGCGCGCGGTCTCGCACTGCGACGGCTCTGGAACGAGGAGGGCGTGTGATGCGACCGCGTGTGGCGGTGATGCAGTTCCCGGGCGTCAACTGCGAGGTGGAGACGGCGCGCGCACTCGAGCGTGCCGGACTCGCGGCCGAGGTGTTCCGCTGGACCCGTCCGGCCGCCGAGTTGCGAGGCTTCGACGCCTACGTGCTCCCGGGCGGCTTCTCGTATCAGGATCGCGTGCGCGCCGGTGCGCTGGCGGCCAAGGATCCGTTGCTCGCCGTGCTCGCCGAACGGGCCGCCGAGGGCGCGCCCGTGCTCGGAATCTGCAACGGTGCGCAGGTGCTCGTCGAGGCCGGGCTCGTGCCCGGGGCGGGCAAGGTCGAGGTCGCGCTCGCGCGCAACCGCATGCCGGAGCGCGCGGGTTACCACACGCGCTGGGTGTGGTGTCGCGTCGAGCCGTCCGACTGCGTGTTCACGAACGGTCTCGAGCCCGGCACCCTGCTGCCCATGCCGGTGGCGCACGGCGAGGGGCGCTTCACCTCGCGCCGCAAGGGGCGGATCGCGGAACTCGTGGGAGCCGGTCGCGCGCCGTTCCGTTACGCCACGCCGACGGGGGCGACCGCGGTCGCGTTCCCCGACAACCCCAACGGGGCCGACGAGGCCGTGGCGGGGCTGTGCAACGAGCGCGGCAACGTGCTCGCCTTCATGCCGCACCCCGAGCGCGCCGTGGAGTTGGGGGCGTTGTCGAGAGGCGTGGGCGGCGAATGGGGACGTGCGCGGGACACCGCGCTCGCGGCCCACGACGACCATGCGTTCGACGAGGGGCCCGGTATGGCCCTGTTCCGCGCACTCGCGCGTCATCTGGGGGTCGCATGAGCGCGACGACGAAGGTCACCGTGCAGGCGTTCGTGGAGCTGCGTGCCGAGGACGCCGAGGCCGTGAGCGCGCTCGCCGTCGCGCGCGCGCGCCTCAAGGCGGGCAAGGGACTGCGTTCGCTCCGCCGCGTGCGCGTGTTCGAGATCACGGGCGTGCTGCCGAGCCGATCCGAGGTCGAGGCCCTGCTCCACCGCTCGACGCGTTTCTACAATCCCGCGAAGGAGCGCTGCACCGTGCGCGCCGCCGAGGGGGAGGTCACGCCGTTCCGCGAGGATGAGCGCATGGTGCTCGTGGTGGACCGCGGACTCGATCGCCGTCCGGCCGCCGAGCGCTGGTGGCGTCACGAGACCGGGACGCGCGTCGAGGTGCGCGAGGGGCTGGCGTGGGCGCTGGCGTTCGAGCCCGGAGTGGACGCCGAGCGCTCCGCGAAAGGACTGGCCGAGGTGCGCGACCGCTCGCGTGGTCTGCTCGCCAACCCGCACTTCCAGGACTGGCGTCCCGGCGCGGGCTCCCACCCGCCGTTCCCGTGGGTGAAGGCGCGTCCCCGTGCACGCAAGGAGGTCCGCTCGTGACCGCGTGGCATCACCTCAAGGGCTGGAACGAGGAGTGCGGCGTGTTCGCCGCGGTGGGCGTGCCGCAGGCCGCGGCCATCACCGCGCTCGGGCTGCACGCGCTCCAGCATCGTGGGCAGGAGGCCACCGGCGTGGTGGCGTGCGACGGGGCGCGGTTCACCGTGCACAAGGGCATCGGGCTCGTGGCCGACGTCTACCGGCACGCCGACCTCGAGCACGTGCCGGGGCAGATGGCGATCGGTCACAACCGCTACTCGACCGCGGGCGGTCTCACGCTCGAGAACACGCAGCCGCTCAAGGTCGTGTACCGCGGCGGCTCGCTCGCGCTCGCGCACAACGGCAACCTCACCAATGCGCGCGAGGTGCGCGCCGGGCTCGAGGAGTCGGGTTCCATCTTCCAGACCACGCTCGACACCGAGGTGTTCCTGCACCTCATGGCGCTCTCCGGCAGCGACTCCGTCGAGGAGGCGCTCACCGAGGCGGCGCGTCAGGTGCGGGGGGCGTACTCGCTCGTGGTGCTGACCGAACAGGGCGTCATCGCGTTGCGCGACCCGCACGGGTTCCGGCCGCTCTGTCTGGGGCGTCTGGGCGACGGTTACGTCGTAGCCAGCGAGACGTGCGCACTCGACCTCGTGGGTGCGGAGTTCCTGCGCGAGGTGGAGCCGGGAGAGATGGTGTCCATCGATCCGCAGGGCCTGCGTTCGCGCCGTGCACTGCCCGCCGAGGCCCCGCAGCACTGCATCTTCGAGCACATCTACTTCTCGCGCCCCGACAGCCGGGTCTTCGGCGACACCGTGGACCGCGTGCGACGCCGCATCGGGCGCGAGTTGGCGCGC
>JBEGJG010000189.1:0-4544 GCA_041184705.1 Candidatus Eiseniibacteriota bacterium | reverse complement strand
GAAAAAAAGGGGGAGAGCACCGGTTCGTTCAGGGTTTCGGGGGCGCGGGGGCGGCCAGGACGGGACCGGCGAGGGTCGCCACGAGGGCGGCCGCGAGCAGGGACGACGAGGCGGGACGCTTGGACATGGGAGCTCCGGAACGGGTTCGGGAACGGCACGGAACCCGCGGAGCCTAGCAGAAGGAGGCCCCGGACCGGGTGGCCACGACACCCGGCCCGGGGCCTCGGTTCAGCGCGAACCCGCTGTGGTCGGACGGGTCACCACCCGGTGCGCGACCGGCTTACCGGACTCCTCGCGCCAGAACACCGTGACGCGCGAGTCCTTGCCGAGATCGTCGCCCGGGCGGAGCGTGGCGGCGCGGGAGAACACCATCTGCTTCGACGTCTTCCCCTTGCCGGCCTTCGCCACCGTGATCGTGCTGCCGTCCACTGCGATGACCGTGCCGGTGAACTGACGGTAACCGGCGCGCTTCGCGGTGGCCGACTCGGTCGTGCGGGCCTCGCGCTTGGCGGTGGCCGACGCCGGACCGGCCACCGCGAGCGGGGCCACGAGTGCGGCGGCCAGCGCCAGCGGCGCGAGCATGCGAACGTGCTTCATGCGAATCACCTCCCCTCGGCTCCTCGGGGGCCGGTGCGATACGAATGCTCGCGCGCCTCACGACCACGCGTCAATACGCATCGCGCGGTACGTGATGTGGTCGGTTCCGTACACGCGCTTGTCGGGGCGTCCCGCCCGCGCGGCGAGCGGACCGCGCGCGTCCGGTCAGCCGCGAGACGTGCGCTTCGTGGACGGTCGGCGTCGCGTGGTCGTAACCACCCCGCGTACGACTCGTGAACGACGTGGAGCCTTCGCGTCACCGAGCACGCGCTTGCGCTCGGCCGTGTACGCCCACCACGGACGCGCAGGCGCGCCCTCCATGTAACGCACGCACGAGAGGAACACGTCGATCACGCACGGGTCGTGACGCACGCCCGTGATCGCACACAGGCGTTCGTACATCCGGTACGGGTCGCGGCCGATGAGCCGCGTCGGCACGGTGATCCCGAGAGCGCGCAGGTCACCCGCCGTGGCGGGTCCCACGTTGGGCAGGTCCTCGAGGCGTGCGGGGCTGGAGCGCGGTCTCATGCGTTCGGACCGGGACGCACGGCGGGCCGACGCTCACGCGCGGCGCGCGCGGCGCGCCACACGTTGGCGTACGCCTCGACCGTGGTCTCGATGGGCCGACCGTAGCCACCGCCCAGCATGACGCACACCGGGAGGGAGCGCGTCTCGAGCCACTCGAACACGCGCCGGTCGCGCTCGGCCAGACCCGCGTGCGTCATGCGCAGACGGCCGAGCCGGTCGGTGTGCAGCGCGTCCACGCCCGCCTGGTAGAGCACGAGGTCGGGGGCGTGACGGTCGAGTGCCGCGGGCACGTGCGCGTCCATCGCGGCCAACACCTCGTCGTCGGTCGCCCCGTCGGCCAGCTCCACGTCGAGCGTGCTCGTCTCCTTGTGGAGCGGGTAGTTGTGACGTGCGTGCATGGAGAACGTGAACACGCTCGCATCGCCGGCGAAGCACGCGGCGGTGCCGTTGCCCTGATGCACGTCGAGGTCGAGCACGAACGGTCGGGCCGCGCGACCCTCGCGACGCAGCAGCGCGATCGCCACCGCCGCGTCGTTGAACAGGCAGTACGCCTCGCCGCGACCGGGGAACGCGTGGTGCGTGCCACCCGCGAGGTTGCCCGCCACGCCGTGCACCAGCGCGGCCCGCGCCGCCATCACCGTGCCGTACAGGGCGGCCCGCGCGCGCGTCACGAGGTCCTGCGACCACGGCAACCCGAGCCGCCGCACCTCCGCGTCGCTCCACTCGCCGGCGAGCGTGCGCGTCACGTAGTCGGCGTCGTGGGCGGCGTGCAGCCAGTCCTCGGGCGCGGGATCCGAACGCGACACCCAGTGCGGTTCGAGCACGCCGGCCTCGAGCAGGTGCTCGCGCACGAGCGTGTACTTCTCGAGCGGGAACGGGTGCCCGCCCGGCAGGGGGAACGTGTGGTGGTCGCTCGCCCACGCCAGGAGCGGGCGATCGCTCATCGGCGTGGGCCGCGGCCCTTGCGCAGTTTCGCGGCGCGCGCGGCTCGCTCGTCGGGGGACTCGGTGAGCGGCTTGGCCGTCGCGCCCTTCACCTCGGCGTACATCGCGAGCGCCTGCTCGCGCTGCACCGCATGGTCCACGACCGGGAACGGGTAGGTCTCGCCCAGCGTCACACCGGCTTCGGCCAGCACGAGCGGCGGGGCCTCCCACGGCGCGTGCAGGTGCGCGTCGGGCAGGCGCGTGAGTTCGGGGCACCAGCGCCGCACGTAGAGCCCGGCCGCGTCGAACCGCATGCCCTGCGTGACCGGGTTGAAGATGCGGAAGTACGGCGCCGCGTCGGTGCCCGTGCCCGCGGCCCACTGCCAGCCGCCGTTGTTGCTCGCGAGGTCGCCGTCCACGAGGTGCTGCATGAACCAGCGCTCGCCGCGCCGCCAGTCCACGAGCAGGTCCTTGGTGAGGAAGCTCGCCACGATCATGCGCACGCGGTTGTGCATGAGACCGGTCGCGAGCAGTTCGCGCATGCCGGCGTCCACGATGGGGTAGCCGGTGCGGCCTTCGGCCCATGCGGCGAACATCGCGTCGGTGCCGCGCCAGCGCAGCGCGTCGTACTCGGGACGGAACGCACCGTGCGCCACGTGCGGGAAGTTCCACAGCACGTGCGCGAAGAAGTCGCGCCAACGCAGCTCCTGCACGAACTTGACCGTGTGCGGCACCAGCGTGTCGTCGCGCTGCGCGGCGTCGAGCGCGGCGTGCGCGACGCGGCGGATGCCGATCGTGCCGAACTTGAGGTCGGCCGACAGTTGCGAGACCGCGGGCGCCGAAGGGTAGTCGCGTTCGCTGCCGTAACGCGCGAGCCCGTTCGCGAGGAACCGCTCGAGTCGCGCCTGCGCGTTCGACTCGCCCGCGGGCCACGGCGCACTCGCGGGTTCGGGCAGTCCGAGGCGCGCGAGCGTGGCGAACTCGCGTGCGGGCAGGTCGTGCGGAGCGAGGCGGGTCACCGCGGCGTGCGGGGTCGGGATGGGCAGGCCCTCGCAGGCCTTGCGGAACGGCGTGTACACCGTGTACGGCGTGCCCGATCCGCTCTGCACCGCGCCGGGCGTCACGATGAGCCGGTCGTGCGCACGCCGCACGCCGATGCCGGCGGCGGTCAGCGCCGCCGCGACGCGCTCGTCGCGCGCGCGCAGCTCGGGCTCGTACTCGTCGTTCCACGACACCGCGTCGGCACCCGCGGCGCGAGCGGCCGCCACCACGGTCTCGACCGGGTCGCCGTGTGCGAGCGCCAGGCTCGATCCGCAACGCTCGATGCGTCCTGCGAGCTCGGCGAGCGAGTCGAGCACGAACCGCACGCGCGTCGGCGCCATGTCGGGGGCGGCGAACCACGTCGGGTCGCTGGTGTAGAACGGCACCACGCCGCGCGTGGCGTCGTGGACGGCCGCCGACAGGGCGGGGTTGTCGTCGAGACGGAGGTCCTTGCGGAACCAGTGCAGGATGCGCATGCCGACAGTGTAGGGGAACGCGTGCGGTCGTGCCGCCCCTCGGGGTGGTGCTAGAGCGGCAGGCGTTCGGGGGCGGGCACGAGCGCGCGTTCGTGCGTCAGCAGCGCGTGTTTGCGTTCGAGCCCCCCGGCGTAACCCCACAGCGACCCGTCGGCGGCCACCACGCGGTGGCAGGGTACGAACAACGGCAGCGGGTTGGCGGCGTTGGCCGCCGCCACGGCACGCACCGCTCGCGGACGCCCCAGATGCTGCGCCAGTCGTGCGTACGAGGTGGTGGTGCCCACGGGGATCGCGCGCAGCGCCTCCCACACCTGCGACTGGAACGGGGTACCGAAGGCGCGCAGGGGTTGATCGCGCAGCGCCTCGAGCTCCCCCGCGAGATACGCGGCCAACCGCGTCGCCGCACCGGCCGCGTCGGCGACCTCGCGGCAGGTGAACGCGCCGAGCGCGCGCGCGAGTCGCCGCTCGTGCGCGGTGTCGGGGCCGTGCGCACCGTCGAACGCCACCGTGACGAGCGCGCCCTCGTGCGCGTACAGCGCGAGGGGTCCGATCGGCGTCGGAAGGATCGTGCGCGCGAGCGTCACGGCGTGGCCGGACGCACACGCACCAGCACCAGCACGGGGGTGCGTTGCAGCACCTGCGACGTGCCGCCGAGCGGTGCGAGCGCGGCCATGGCCTCGCCTTCGTGCGCGGGACGGAACGCCGCGTACACGGCACCGTCGCGTGCGCGCACGTCGCGGTCGTCGGGCGTCACGCGCGTGCGCGAGACGAGGTTGTGTCCCAGCGCCTGGCGAAGCGACGTGGGGGGCGTCTCCAGCACGACGAGCGGCGTGTCCTCGTCGGCGACGCGACGCAGCGTCTCGGCCACACCGCGTGCGTTCAACCACGGCTCCAGCGCGGGCAGCAGGCGCACGTGCACGAGCGGCACGCACAGCGCCGCCGGTAGCACGAACAGCGCGACCGCCACCTTGCGCGCACC
>JBEGJG010000188.1:0-4546 GCA_041184705.1 Candidatus Eiseniibacteriota bacterium | reverse complement strand
GGCTGCTGGATCGAGGTCTCCGACGCCAAGGGCAAGACGTTCCTCGCCAAGAGCCTCGACGAGAGCGTGCTGGTGCCCAAGGCCATCAAGGGCCGCCGCGTCGTGGTGCAGGGCGTCATGACCTCGCGAGCCGCCAAGGGCCACGCGCACGAGCACACCGAGGCCGGCCACTCGTGCCCGGCTCCCAGTTGGGTGCTCGACATGAAGGGCGTGGAGATGACGGTCGCGAACTGAGACCGCTCGCGAGGAAGCCGAACGGCCCCGGGGCGCGTGCCCCGGGGCCGTTCGCGTGAACGCTTCGGACTCAGGCCTGCGCGGCGAACGCCGGGTAGTCCGTGAAGCCCTTCTCGCCGCCGACGTAGAACGTCTTCGCGTCCGCCGCTGCGATCGGTGCGTCCACCGCGAAGCGCTCGGCGAGGTCGGGGTTGGCGATGTACGGCACCCCGAACGCGACGAGGTCGGTCTCACCGGCCGCGATCGCACGCTCGGCCAGCGCCGCCGTGTAGCCCGTGGCCGCGATGATCGTGCCCGGGTACGCCGCACGGATCGCGGGCAGCACCGCGGGGGGCAGGCCCTCGGGCGTCGCCGACGAGTGCGCCTCGTTCACGTGCACGTACGCGAGCTCGCGCTTCGCCAGCTCCTGCGCGAGGTGCGTGTACAACGCGACGGGGTCGGAATCGCGCATTCCGTTCCAGGGCGAGGTCGGCGACAGCCGCAGGCCCACGCGACCCGGGCCCCACACCGCGATCACGGCATCCACCACCTCGAGCGCGAAGCGGCAACGGTTGGCGATCGAACCGCCGTACGCGTCGGTGCGCTGGTTCACGCCGTCCCGCAGGAACTGGTCGATGAGGTAGCTGTTCGCACCGTGGATCTCGACCGCGTCGAAGCCGGCCTCCTTCGCGCGACGCGCGCCCTCGGCGAAGTCCCGCACCACGCCCGCGATCTCCTCGGTCGCGAGGGCGCGAGGGGTCTCGACCGGCGCCATGCGGTAGTCGGCCCGCATCACCTGACCCTCGAACGCGACCGACGACGACGACACCGGCAACGCGCCGTCCGGCTGCAACGACGAATGCGACACGCGGCCGACGTGCCACAGCTGCAGCGCGATGCGGCCGCCGGCGGCGTGCACGGCATCGGTCACGAGTCGCCAACCGGCCTGCTGCGCGTCACTCCAGATGCCGGGGGTGTGCACGTAGCCCACACCCTGCGGGCTCACGCTCGTGGCCTCGGTGATGAGGAGTCCCGCACCCGCGCGCTGGCGGTAGTACTCCGCGTGCAACTCGAACGGGGCCCGCTCGGGGTTTGTGGCACGGCTGCGCGTCATGGGGGCCATGACGACGCGGTTGGGGAGCGTGAGCGCGCCGACGCGGACGGTCGACAGCAGGTGCGGATACGACGACATGGGTAGGCCTCGTTCGATGGGGTCCTTCGGGACAGGGCCGGGCAACACGCGGGCCCGGAAGGGGTTCGGATGCAGCTCGCGCGGCGGGGATTCGCGGGGAGTGGGCGAACGGACCATGCGCACGACGGCACACTCTCGACGAACCTGTTCGTGAGGGCGCCGCGGGCGTGTATTCCCGGACCCACGCCCCGTGGCGCCGCGCGACCGGGAGACCCCGGTCGCGACGTTCCGGGTGGCGCCACCGCACGGTGCGCCGCCCCTCAGGGGAGGTCCGCCATGCGCGGGTGGGTCGCAGTGCTCGTCCTGTCGTTGTTGTGGGTCCCGTGGTCCGCCACCGGGTGCGCGGCCTCGTCCTCGGACGGACCGCGGATCGTGCGGCACCGGCCCGCACGCACCACCGTCGTGCTGCACCGCGGCTGGCCGCTGCGCCGTCCGCCACGCGTGGTCGTGCTGCACCCGCGCCCGGTGCGCGTGCGCGTCGTGCCGACCGTCTATCTGCCGCCGATCGTGTTCGTGTCGGTGATCGTGGTGGACCCGCCACGCGGCGAGGCGTTGGTGTGGGAGGACAACGAGTGGCTCGTGCGCGAGGACGACTGGTCCGAGGTCGTGCTCGACTGCGACGCGACCGGACACCGGCTGTGGCTCGAGGTGCAGGACGGGCGTGTGCAGATGGACTGGGCCGAGATCGTGTTCGAGAACGGCGACACGCAGGTCGTGGACTTCGGGGAACACACACAGGATCCCGGCATGCACCCGCTGCTCGAGTTCCGCGAGGGGCGTCGCGTGGATCACGTGCGCGTGGTCGCGCGCGCGCGCTCGAAGGAGGCGAACCTCATCCTGCGTCTGCAGCGATGAGGGACGCGTGCTGTGGCGGCGGTTCGCACCGCCGCCACAGCACGGCGGTCAGGGGATCGCGAACCCGCGCATGTAGGCGGTGACGCGCGCGCCCTCGCGGTCGCGAAGCGACCGACAGGTGCGCACGTTGTCACTCACGCGCTCGAGCGTCTTCTCCACGCCGGGGATGGCGCGCTGCGGATCGGTGAAGAACGCGCGCGTGGCGGCGAGTCGCTCCTCGGAGCAACCACTGCCCATGAGCGGCATGAACCGCAGTGCGGGCGGGGGCAGGCGCTGCGCGAGCCGGTCGTAGTTCGTCGTCATCCAGCGGAACATGCGCTCGCCGTGCGCCTCGTCGCGCGAGCCCATGCCCTGCATGACGGTGAACATCTCGGTCGGACGCACGCGATCCGAGAGCGAGTAGTCGAGAGCTCGCGCGGTGAGGGCCTCGTCCTCGAACGACCCGAGCGCCGCGAGGAAGCGGCGGCGGATCGCGGGCACGTCGGCCGCCTCGAGTCGGCGCACGTAGTCGTCGAACATCGCGGCATCACCCCGGCGTGCGGCCAGCGACACCACCGCGTCGGCGATCCCGGGGTCCACGCTCGAGGAGTCGGCGAGATAGCGCTTCGCGGCCGCGAGCGCGAACGCCAGAGCCTCCTCGTCCTCGGCCCGGCCCGCGAGCCAGCGCAACAGCTCGCCGCGCAGTGCGGATACGGTCTCGTCCTCGCCCGGTCGCGGCTCGTAGCCGATGCGCGCCATCGCCGGGGCGAGCGTGCGCCGCACGTACACCGCGAACATGGGCGCGAGGCTGTCGGGCACGAACGCGGTGCGGACGCCCGACAGACCCTCGAGCGCCGACTGGACGACGGGCGGCTCGGGGTCGCGACCCACGTACGACAGCGCACGCAGGTAGGTGTCACCGTGGACCTCGCCCAGCGTCATGAGCACCGACAGGTTACCGAGGAACGCGACCCGCTCCTCGGGTCCCATCACCTCGAGCGCCCGTGCGGCCATCGCCTCGAGCCAGGCGTCGGGCACGCTCCACGCGTAGTAGCCGCGACCGCCACCGTTGGGCATCACCCACTCCGGTCGCGCCGGGAGACGCACGACCACGGACTCGTCGCGCAGCAGCAGGCGCTCGGTGCGCACCGTGCGGCCGTCGGACCAGCGCAGCGTGACGGGCACGTGCCAGCGCACGGGAGACTGCGAGACGCCGTACGGGGTGGCGCGCGACTGCGTGATCCGCACGCCGCCCTCGGCAGGGACGACGCGCAGGTAGGGCACGCCGGGCTGGTCGAGGAAGCCCGTCATGGCGGTGGAGACGTCGGTTCCGCTCGCGCGGTCGAGCGCGCGCCACAGGTCGGACGCGGTGGCGTTGCCCCATGCGTGCTCGCGCAGATAGTCGCGCACGCCACGCTGGAACGTGGCGGGGCCCAGGTAACGCTCGAACATGGACAGCACCGCGTTGCCCTTGCTGTAGACGAGGCCGACGTTCTGCAGCCCCGCCGCGGCGGCCACGGCGGTGTCCCGGATCGGGCGCGTGGACGGCTGCACGTCGCCCCCCTTCACCCCCTGGATGCGCTGCAGGTCCGAGAGGCCGGCCCGCAGTTCGGGGAACACCTCGTCGGTCACCTTCGCCGCCATCCAGTCCGCGAACGATTCGTTGAGCCACAGGTCGTCCCACCACGCCATGGTGACGAGGTCGCCGAACCACATGTGCGCGAGCTCGTGCGCGATCACGGTGGCGCTCGACCGACGCTGCGACACCGTGGCGCTCGCGCCGTCGAGCAGCAGCAGATCGTCGCGGAACGTGATGAGGCCGGGGTTCTCCATGGCGCCGTACGCGAACTCGGGCACCGCGATGAGGTCGAGCTTGGCGAACGGGTAAGCCGTGCCGAACCAGCGTTCGAGCGCGGCGAGCAGCGGTGGCGTGACCGCGACCGTGTTCCCCGCGAGTCGTGACTGCCCGGCACAGGTCACCACGCGCGTCGGCACCCGCATGCCGGGCACAGGGACGTACTCGAACGGTCCCACCGCGATCGCGAGCAGGTAGCTGGGCAGCGGCGGGGTGCGCGCGAACACGGTGGTGCGCCAGCCGTCCCGCTCGCTCGACGACTCGGGCGGCGTGTTGGTGAGCGCCTCCTGAGCCGCGGGCACCTCGAGCTCGAACTGATAGGGGAATTTGAAGCCGGGTTCGTCCCAGCACGGGAACGCCTCGCGGGCGTCGTCGGACTCGAACTGCGTGAACAGGTAGCCACGCTGCTCGCGCAGCGCGCGGTACAGACCCACCGCGCGCGTGCCGTAGAG
>JBEGJG010000187.1:0-4562 GCA_041184705.1 Candidatus Eiseniibacteriota bacterium | reverse complement strand
GGTGCCGGTCGAGGGTCGCCGCTTCCCGGCCAGCGATCTGCGCTTCGCGCGCTCGCTCGACGGTGGGGCGACGTGGCAGACCCCGGTGACCGTGAACGACGACACCGCGAGCGGCCCCGGCAGCCACTCGTTCCACAACATCATCCGCTGGGAACGTGGGCCGCTCTACGCATCGTGGCTCGACAGCCGTCCCGGCCACGAGGGCGTGCCCGCGGACTCCACCGAGGGGCACGACGCCTCGATCCATCTCTCACGGTCCGACGACTTCGGTGCGACCTGGCATCCGAACGAGGCTCAGTGGTCGCGTGTCTGTCCGTGCTGCAAGTCCGACATCGGCGTGGACCCGTTCGGGCACGTGTACGTGTCGTTCCGTCGGCACTATCCGGGGCAGATCCGCGATGCGGTGATCGCCCGTCCCGACGGTCCTCCGGTCCGCATGTATCCCGACGAATGGCGCATCGAGGGCTGTCCGCACTCGGGGCCTTCGCTCGAACTGCCGCTCGACGGCACCATCCGCATGGTGTGGTTCACGGGTGCTCCGGGTCGCGCGGGCGTGTGGTTCCGGTCGACGATGCCCGAGACCATGGACTCGACGTCGGTTCCGGTGGCCGTGATGCGCGGCACGTCGCTGCCCACGGTGCACGTCTCGCTGGCCACCGCCGGAGTCCGCGGCTCGCTCATCGCCATGGACTCCGACTCGAGCGGGGCACGGCGTCTCACGCTCGCGCGTGTGGAGTCCTCGGGACGACGACTCGCCGAGAGCTTCACCGTGCCCGGCAGCGACGGGGCCCAGTACCCGCACCTCGCCGCGTCCCCCAACCGCACGACCGCCTACGCGGTCTGGACGCGCACCGAGGGTGAGCGCGGCCGGTTGCATCTCACGCGCTGGCGGCTCGGCCGCTGAGTCGCCCCGCCGGGCTCGTCCGCACGCGGACGGGCCCGTGGCGCGCACTCACGACTCGCGGACGAGGTAGTAGCTGGCCTGCGGGTGGTGCACGAGGATCGCGCTCGTGCTGGCCTCGGGCACCAGCTGGTAGGCGCTCGTGAGCGTGACGCCGATGCGATCCTGCGGGTCGAGCAACGCGAACAGCTTGGCCTGATCGGCGAGGTCCGGGCACGCGCTGTAGCCGAACGAGTAGCGCTTGCCGCGCTCGGCCTCGAGCCCCAGTTCGGTGCGCAGGTGGCGGTGGTGCCACTCCGCGAGCCCCTCGGTGGCCGCCATGGCGAGTCCGTGCACGAACAGCGAGTCGGCGTACTCGCCGCGCTTGTCGAGCGCCGCACCCAGTTCGTCGGCGCCGGTGCCCACCGTGACCACCTGGAAACCCACCACGTCGAAACGCGACGAGGACGCGGGCTGGAAGTAGTCCGACAGGCAAAGCCCCTCGCGATCGGCCTGGCGCGGGAACGTGAAACGCGCCACCTCCTCGATCTTGCCGCGCGGCGTGAGCGAGCCGCCCACGAACGCGGTGGGGTCGTACACGACGAGGTCCTGGCCCTCGGACTGGCACGGGAACCAGCCGTACACCGCGAGCGGACGCAGCCAGCCCTTCTCGCGCGCCTCACGCTGCAGGCGGAGCCGACGCGGCTCGAAGTCGTCGCGGATGAGCGCCTCGACCTGCGCCGCATCGCCGCGCGCACCCCAGTGCAGACGGTAGAGCGTCTTGAGGTCCATGCCCTCGTACATGCCGTCGAACGGGATGGCCGACGTGGGCGTGACCCGTGCGCCCCAGAACGGCGGCGCGGGCACGGCGACGTCGCGTGACACCGAGACCTTGAAGTCCTGCTGCTGCGCGCTCGCCGAGGCCGCACGCGCCTCGAGCTCGGCGCTCTTGTCGCGGAACTCGAACGCCTCGCGGCGGACGCGCTCGACCCACTCGGTGCGCGTCGCGGGCTCCACCAGCGCGTTCATGGTGTCGAGCCCCTCGAACGCGTCCTTGCAGTAGAACACGCCGGGTTCGTAGAACGCGGTGCCCTCGACCAGCGCGGCGCGCCGACCGAAGTTGCGGTTGATCGCCGCACCGCCGATGAGCACCGGGATGTCGAGCCCCAGACGGTGCAGCTCGCCGACGCAGATGGGCATCTGCTTACTCGTCGAGACGAGCAGCGCCGACAATCCGATCGCGGTGGCGTCGAGCTCGCGGGCCTTGTCCACGATGGTCTGCACCGGGACCTGCTTGCCGAGGTCGAACACGGTGTAGCCGTTGTTCGACAGGATGGTCTTGACGAGGTTCTTGCCGATGTCGTGCACGTCGCCGAACACCGTGGCCAGCACCACGCGGCCCTTGGTGACGTCGGCGCTCTTCTCGAGGTAGCGCTCGAGCTGGGCGACCGCCTTCTTCATGACCTCGGCGCTCTGCAGCACGAACGGCAGGATGAGCTCGCCGGCGCCGAACTTGTCGCCGACCTCCTTCATGGCCGGCAGCAGCACCTCGTTGAGCACGACGACCGGGTCCTGTCGCTTCACCGCCTCGTCCACCAGCGTCTCGATGCCCGCGGGCTTGCGGTGCAGGATCTGGTGGTGGATGCGGGCCTCGCACGACATCGCGGCCTCGGCGGCCTCGTCCTCCTTGGCGCGCGCGTCGGGGGCGCGGCCCTCGAAGTGCGAGATGTAGGCGGCCAGCGCCTGCGGCTGACGCGCGAACACCAGGTCCTCGGCCAGCCGTCGGTCGTCCTCGGACAATTCGGCGTACGGGACGATGTCGGCCGGGTTCACGATCGCCATGTCGAGACCGGCCGCCACGCAGTGGTACAGGAACACGCTGTTGAGGACGGCGCGCGCCTCCTTGCCCAGACCGAACGAGACGTTCGAGACGCCCAGCGAGGTGAGCACCCCGGGCAACTCGCGCTTGATGAGGCGGATACCCTCGATGGTCTCGATGCCCGAACGCGTGAACTCGTCGTCGCCGGTGGCGAGCGTGAACGTGAGGTCGTCGAAGATGAGGCGCTGCGGCGGCAGGCCGTACTCGCGCGTGACGATGTCGTGGATGCGGCGCGCGACCTCGAGCTTGCGCTCGGCGGTCTTCGCCATGCCGACCTCGTCGATGGTGAGCGCGATCACCGCGGCGCCGTGCCGCATGACGAGCGGCATCACCGAGTCCACGCGTTCGCGGCCGTTCTCGAGGTTGATCGAGTTCACGATCGCCGAGCCCGGGCAGGACTGCAGCGCGAGGTCGATGACGTGGGGCTCGGTGGAGTCGATGCAGAGCGGGGCCTCGACCGAGAGCGACAGGCGCTTCACGAGGCGACGCATCTGCTCGGCCTCGTCGGTGCGCTCGGTGAGCGCCATGCAGAGGTCGAGCACGTGCGCGCCGCCCTCCACCTGCTCGCGCGCGATCGGCACGAGGTCGTCGAGCGTGCCCTCGAGCACGAGACGCTTGACCTTGCGCGAGCCCTGCGTGTTGAGGCGTTCGCCGATGAGCAGCGGGCGCGGCTCCTGCTCGAGGGCGACCGCGGTCATGCCGCTCGAGGCGAACCAGCGGCTGCGCCCCGGACGCGCGGCGGGACGCGTGTCGCGGCCGATCGCGGCGACGAGCGCGCGGATGTGATCGGGCGTGGTGCCGCAGCAGCCGCCCACGAGATTGACCCCGAAGACGCGCACGAACTCGGCCAGCGTCTCGGCGAACGGCTCGGGCCGCATGGGGTAGAGCGTGCGACCGCCGTCGTTGATGGGCAGCCCGGCGTTGGGGATGCAGTGGATGGGCGTGCTCGCGTTCTCGCACAGGTAGCGCACGGCGTCGCGCATGAGGTCGGGGCCCGTCGAGCAGTTGAGCCCGATCACGTCCACGGCCAGCGCCTCGAGCGTGGCGAGCGCACCGCGGTAGTCGGTGCCGAGCAGCATGCGGCCCGTGGGGTCGAGCGTGAACGAGCACTGGATCGGCACGCGGCGTCCCACGAGGTCCATGGCCTCGCGGCAGGCCAGCACCTGCGCCTTCATCTCGAGGATGTCCTGCGCGGTCTCGAGGATGAGCACGTCGGCGCCGCCCTCGATGAGGCCCTGCGCCTGCGGACGGAACGACGGCACGAGGTCGGCGAACGACAGCTTGCCGAGGTCGGGGTCCTCGGACGACGGCAGGAAGCCCGACGGCCCGATGGAACCGGCCACGAACCGCGGGCGACCGTCGGCCGCCTCGAACCGGTCGGCGGTGCGGCGCGCGCACGCGGCGGCGGCGCGGTTCAACTCGACCGTGCGATCGGCGAGCCCCCACTCCTCGAGACGCGTGACCGAGGCCTGGAAGCTGTTCGTCTCGACCACGTCGGCGCCGGCCTCGAAGTAGGCGGCGTGGATGTCCTCGACCACGTCGGGGCGCGTGAGCGAGAGGTGATCGATGCAACCCTCCCAGCGCGCACCCCCGAAGTCGTCGGGCCCGAGTTCGCGGGCCTGCACCTGCGTTCCCATGCCACCGTCGAAGAACAGGACGCGGTCGCGCAGCCGATCGAGGAAACGACTCATGGTGTGGGGGGGCTCCCGGGCCGTGGGCCCTACCTGCGGGGGGATGTCGGACCTCACATATTAGGGCCGCCGGCGGGGCCGGTTCAATCCCTCGGGCCCGCGCCCGCCGCGG
>JBEGJG010000186.1:0-5685 GCA_041184705.1 Candidatus Eiseniibacteriota bacterium | reverse complement strand
CCTCCCGCGTCCGCGAAGCCCACGGCGCCACCCGTCCCCATGCGCCCCGCGGCGGCCACTCCGGTCGCACCGCGCTCCTCCGCCCCGGTGCGAACCACCGCGTCGGCCGGGTCTCCGTCACGTCCCGTGGTGCCCTCGCCGAGCGCTCCGTCGCGCCCCCCGGCCGAACCGTCGGCCCCGCCGAAGCCGCGCCCTTGAGCCTCATCAAGAAGGGTCTGTCCGCGCCGCCCCAGCGTCCCGCGACCTGGCTCGCCATGCTGGGTTTCGCCGGGTTCGCGCCGCTCGCGCCCGCCACCGTGGGCAGCGCGCTCACCGCGTTCGTGGGCTGGTGGCTGCCGGTCCCGTCGCTGCCGGTGTTCGCGTTGCTGTTCGTGCTGGGAACCGCGGTCGCGGTGTGGGCCGCCGGCGAGGCCGAACGCGAACTGGGCCACGACGCCGGTCCCATCGTGATCGACGAGGCGGTGGGGCAGACGCTCGCGTTGGTGCTGGTGCCGCACACCGTCGGTGCGTTCGTGGCCGCGTTCGTGCTGTTCCGCATCTTCGACGTGTGGAAGCCGTTCGGCGCGCGCGAGGCGCAGCACCTGCCGGGTGGGTTCGGCGTGGTGGCCGACGACGCCATCGCCGGCGTCACCACCTGTCTCGCGGTGCACGGCCTGCTGCTGCTCCAGTCCCGCATGGGCTGGACGCTGCTCTAGGACCGTCGCGCCCTCGGGACCACTCCCGATGGCCCGCGCGTCACGGGCTTGCCTGTCCGTGTCGCGCGTCCCATGCTCGCGACCATGAACAACGACCTGCACGTCTTCGTTCGTGACGCGCTCGCGCGCGGGTTGTCGCGCGAGCAGGTCGCCTCCGCGTTGCGCGACGCGCGCTGGCCCGACGACGAGATCGAGTCCGCGGTCGCCGCGTGGCACGACGCGGGCATCGGGCTGCCCGTGCCGCGTCGTCGTGTGGGCGTCTCGCCGCGCGAGGCGTTCCTGCACCTCGTGCTGTTCGTGTCGCTCTATCTGGTCGCCTACCACGTCGGCGCCATCCTGTTCGCACTCATCGAGCGGACCTGGCCCGACCCGCTCGCGTTCGGGGGCGATCCCCGCGGGGATCGACTGCGCGAGATGGTTCGCTTCTCCACCGCCACGCTGCTGGTGGCGCTGCCGGTGCACCTGTTCGTCGCCCGCGCCACCGGGCGCGCGATCGCGGCCGACCCCGAACGTCGCACCTCGGGGCCGAGGCGTTGGCTCACGTGGATCACGTTGTTCGTGGCCGCGTGCGTGCTCATCGGCGACTTCATCGCGGTCGTGTTCGGGCTCTTGCGTGGACAACTCACCGCCACATTCCTCGCGCGCGCTGCGGTGGTGGGCGTGATCGCCGGATGGATGTTCACGCATTACATGGGCGGCCAGCGCCACGACGAGGGTGGGGGCCCGCGCCTCGGCGCCGCGCCCTTGCTGGCGCGTGTCGCAGCCTTGGTGGCGGTGGTCGCCACGGTGCTCGGCTTGTGGCTGGCCGGTGCGCCCGATCGGGTGCGGGTCGAGCAGCTCGACCGCCTGCGCCTGCGCGACCTCGATGCGCTCGCGCAGGCGGTGCAGCGCTATCGGGCCGAGTACGGGACGCCGCCCGCCGATCTCACCGAGTTGGTGAGCATGGACCCGCACGCCGACCTTCGACTCGCCGATCCCGTCACCGGGGACCGTTACGCGTTCGTGCTCGCCGACAGCACGGCGTTCGAGCTGTGCGCCACGTTCGAGCGGGCCGATTCGCTGGGTCCCACGGGCGACCGTCCGTCGCTGTTCTGGCGGCACGAGGCGGGGCGCGCCTGCTTCCGGTTCCGCTTCCCGGTCGTGGCGGTAGCGGGGCGGAGGGCCGCACCGCCCGCGCCCGGTGGGGAAGGCTCGACGCGCGAGTAAGGCCGGCCCGGGCGCGGGTTCGCGCCACCCCGTGCGTACGCCCGTCGGTCGGGCGTCGTCTTGCCGCCCGTGTGCGGCTGCGGCACAGTCCGCGCTCCAGCCACGCCCCCTCCGCCGCGAGAGCCCGCCATGCGCATCGAGATCGTCACCATCGGTAACGAGGTCCTGTCGGGCCGCACGTTCGACACGAACTTCGTCACGCTGGCCCGCTTGCTCGAGGAGGCCAGCGTGGTGGTGGGCTGGCACACCACGGTGGGCGACACGGTGGACGCCATCTCGACCGCGCTCAAGCAGGCCCTGACGCGCGCCGACGGCGTCATCATGACCGGTGGGCTCGGGCCCACGCCCGACGACCTCACCCGCAAGGCGGTCGCCACCACGCTCGAGCGTCCGCTGCAGCTCGACGAGGGCACGCTGGAGCACATCCGCGAGCGCGCCCGCAAGGCCGGGCGCAAGCTGCCGAACTCGGTCGAGACCATGGCGCTCGTGCCGCGCGGTGCCGAGCTGTGGGCGAACCCGGTGGGCGCGGCACCCGGCATCCTGCTCGAGTACCGCCGCAAGCCGGTCATCCTGTTGCCCGGCCCGCCCCCGGAACTCGAGGCCCTCGCACGCGGTTCGGTGGTGCCCTGGCTGCGTGAGCGCAGCGGACTGCGGGTCGAGAGCTTCACGCTGCGCACGTTCGGTCGGTTCGAGAGCCAGCTGCACGAGCGCATCGGGACGTTGCCCGACTCGTGGGTGGGGGCCTCGCTCGCGTACCTGCCGAGTTGGTTCGGCGTGGACCTGCGCGTCACGGTGGCCGACCCCAACGGCGTGCAGGTGCGCGAGACGGTGGAGCGCGCCTACGCCGAGCTCTCGGAGCGCGTCCGCGGCGTGATCTACGCCGAGGGTGGGCAGTCGATCGAGGAGGTGGTGGGCGACCGTCTGGCCGAGCGCGGTTGGCGCATCGCGGTGGGCGAGTCGTGCACCGGCGGGCTGCTCGCCAAGCGGCTCACCGACGTCGCGGGCTCGAGCCGCTACGTCGATCGCGCCTTCGTCACCTACTCCAACCTGTCCAAGTTCGAGTTGCTCGGCGTGTCCGAGGCCGACCTCGCCGTGCACGGCGCGGTGAGCGCGCCGATCGCCGAGCAGATGGCGCGCGGTGCGCGCGAGCGTGCGCACACGCAGGTCGGCGTGGGTATCACCGGCATCGCCGGTCCCGAGGGCGGCAGCGAGCAGAAGCCCGTCGGCACGGTGTTCATCGCGGTCTCGTCCGAACTCGGCGAGGCCGTGCGCGTGCATCACTTCCAGGGCACGCGCACCACCATCCGCGAGCGCGCCGTGCAGACGGCGCTCGACATGCTGCGCCGCCACCTCGACGGGCTGCCGCTCGATCCGGATTTCGAGTGAGCGAGTCGTCCCCGGTGGTGGTGTACGACGGGCTGTGCGCGTTCTGCGACGCCGGCATCCGCTGGTTGCTGCGTCGTGACCGCGGCGCGGTGCTGCGGTTCGCGACCCGCGGTTCGGCCGCCGCCGACGCGTGCATCGCCGCGGTCGGGGCCGACCCCGCTGCGCAGCCCGCTAGCGTGCTGCTGGTGCACGAGGGTCGTGTGTGGGCGCACAGCGACGCGGTGATCGAGTGCCTGGCGCTGCTGGGCGGACCGTGGCGGGCGGTGCGGACGGTGCGCGTCGTACCGCGTGCGCTGCGCGACGCGGTGTACGGGTTCACCGCTGCGCGTCGGCGCGCCGTGTTCGGCACGCTGGACGCCTGTCGGGTGCCTTCGCCCGCCGAGCGGGCCCGGTTCCTCGACGCCGACGAGCGGCGCTGACGCGTCCGGTCCACCGGGGTGCGGGCGCGCCGCCGCCCGTGTAATCTTCCGCGCGATGCGCCTCTTCATCGCCGTGTTCCCGCCGTCGCAGATCCAGCGGACCGTGCATGCCGCGGTCGCGCCGCTGCGTGCGCCCGGTGACGGGGTGTCGTGGGTGCAGCCCGAGAACCTGCACTTCACCATGCGGTTCCTGGGCGAGGCCGACGACACGCAGCGCTCGCGCGCGGTCGAGGCCATGCGCACCGCGGCTTCCGCGCACACGAGGTTCGGGGCTGCGATCGGAGGGTTCGGCGCGTTCCCCACGGCGAAGCGCGCCCGCGTGCTGTGGCTGGGGCTGCTGCAGGGTGCCGAGGGCATGCGCCTGCTGTCGGAGTCGCTCGAGCAGGCGCTCGCACGAGCCGGCTTCGATCCGCCCGAGGACTCGTTCGAGCCGCACCTCACCGTGGGTCGCGTGCGCACCGAGGCCGATTGGACCGCGCGACTCATCGAGGCGACCACGCCCGAGGCGCGCTTCCAGGTGGACCGCATGGTGCTCGTGAGTAGCACGCTGGCCAAGGGGGGATCGGTCTACGAGCCGCTCGCGGAGGCCCCGCTGGGGTGACGCCGGACCCGCCCGAGCGGCCCTGCGGGAAGGGCGGTGGGGCAGGGTGCCGAGCCGAGGCGGGTCACCCCGTCGCACCTCGGGTGCGACTTCACGGACGGGTGCGGTGGGCGCTAGGACCGGCGCGGCGATTATCCCGTAACTCATTGCGTACTGCCCAAATGTGTAGTATGCCCAGCGTCAACAGTACGGCCCCCGCCGGACACCCCCGCGGAACCGTATCCCCGCACTCGTGACGCAGCCCCTGCGAAGGAGACGCAGACATGAACTTCAACCCGCCGCCCAACGCCAAGGAACGGTCGAAGGCGCTCGACCTCGCCCTGCAGCAGATCGAGAAGCAGTTCGGCAAGGGCTCCATCATGAAGCTCGGCGAGGGCAACGCCGCCCCCGAGATGGAGGTCACCTCCACGGGTTCCATCGGCCTCGACATGGCGCTCGGCGTCGGTGGTGTGCCGCGCGGTCGCATCATCGAGATCTACGGACCGGAGTCGAGCGGTAAGACCACGCTCGCCCTCACCATCATCGCCAACGCGCAGCGCAACGGCGGCAACGCGGTATTCATCGACGCCGAGCACGCGCTCGACTCGTCCTACGCCGCCAAGCTCGGCGTGGACATCGCCAACCTGCACGTCGCCCAGCCCGACACCGGCGAGGAGGCGCTCGAGATCTGCGACACGCTCGTGCGCTCCGGCGCCGTGGACATCGTGGTCGTGGACTCGGTCGCCGCGCTCGTGCCGCGCGCCGAGATCGAGGGCGAGATGGGCGATTCGCACGTCGGTCTGCAGGCCCGCCTCATGTCGCAGGCCCTGCGCAAGCTGACGGGCTCCATCAACAAGAGCCGCACCACGGTCATCTTCATCAACCAGATCCGCATGCAGATCGGCGTCATGTTCGGTAACCCCGAGACGACGGCCGGTGGGCGCGCGCTCAAGTTCTACGCCTCGGTCCGCATGGACATCCGCCGCATCCAGACCCTCAAGGAGGGGGACACGGCGGTCGGTAACCGCACCAAGGTGAAGGTGGTGAAGAACAAGGTCGCCGCGCCGTTCCGCGAGGCCGAGTTCGACATCCTCTACAACCAGGGCATCTCGCGCGAGGGCGAGCTCATCGACTTCGCCGTGGACAAGGGCGTCATCAACAAGGCGGGTACGTGGTTCAGCTTCGGGGACGAGCGCCTCGGGCAGGGCCGCGAGAACACGCGTCTGTTCCTCAAGGAGCACGCCGACATCCGCACCAAGATCGAGGCCAAGCTGTTCCCGCAGCTCGGGCTCAAGGTGGCGGGGGCCGCTCCCGCGGCCAACGGCGCCGCGGCGAACGGGGCCCCGGCGGGTGACGGCGCGCGTCCGGCTGGCATCACCCCGGCACGCCCGGTGGTCGC
>JBEGJG010000185.1:0-4601 GCA_041184705.1 Candidatus Eiseniibacteriota bacterium | reverse complement strand
CTCGTGCAGGACGCACACGAAGTCATGGCGCAGCGCGACGCGGCGCGCGACGTCCATGGCGAGCACGTTGTGGTCGTTCGCGAGGTTCACGTCCTCGAAGATCGGCGCCATCTCGAACTGCATGGGCGCGACCTCGTTGTGCCGCGTGCGCACCGGGATGCCGAGCCGGTATAGCTCGTACTCCATCTCCTCCATGAACGCGAGCACACGCGCGGGGATGGTGCCGAAGTAGTGATCCTCGAACTGCTGATGGCGCGCGGAGGCCGCGCCGAGCAGCGTGCGGTCCGTGAGCATGAGGTCAGGACGAAGCGCGTGCTGCGCGCGGTCCACGAGGAAGTACTCCTGCTCGCACCCCAGCGTGGTGGCGACCGACTTCACGTCCACGTCGCCGAGCAGCTTGAGGAACGCGGTGGCGTGCTTGGACAGCACCTCGATCGAGCGCAGCAGCGGGGTCTTGTGGTCGAGCGAGTGACCGTGGTAGCTGATGTACGCGCTCGGGATGCAGAGCGTGCGACCGTTCGGGCTCTCGACCAGGAACATGGGGCTGCTCGGGTCCCACGCCGTGTAGCCGCGGGCCTCGAACGTGCTGCGCATGCCGCCCGAGGGGAACGAGCTGGCGTCCGGCTCGCTCTGCCAGAGCTGCGAACCCGAGAACTTCTCGAGCACGCGCAGTTCGCCGGCCATCTGCACGTTGAGGTCGGCGAAGCTGTCGTGCTTCTCGGCGGTCAGCCCGGTCATGGGCTGGAACCAGTGCGTGAAGTGCGTGGCGCCGTGCGCGACGGCCCAGTCCCGCGCGACGGAGGCGACGGTCTCGGCGACCTCGCGCGTCAGCGGGCTGCCGTTGCGCAGCGTGCCGAGCAGGGCGTTGTAGACCTCGCGCGGGAGCTTCTCGCGCAGCTTGATGAGGTCGAGCACGTGCCGCCCGAAGAAGCTGCTCACCGGGGCACGATGACCGTCCGGGAGGCGGGGCACGGCGAAGGTACGGGGCTGGCGCGCGCTCACGTCGAGCCGCGCCGCATTGCGAGGCGAGGACATGCGGACTCCTTGTGTGAGGACCACGACGAGCGGACCCGTCGGGATCGTTCAAGTTTGCGGAGCCGAGGCGAACCGGATGGTCCGCGCACGACCCCGTGACATGGGTGGAGTATAGCGGATATCGGCAGGTCATGGGATGCACCTCACTCGTGGCCCACCCCTCCCCGGCTCCGATCGCGACGACGCCCCTCGGCGAAGGGCCGTCGTACGGCTGTGGCACGACGCGACCCGGCAGGGTCGGTTCGATACGCAGCCGCAGCCGCCCGCCGAGTCGGCATGATTCGAACCTCTCCGGATCCTCCTCGGAAGGACGGTTCATGAAGGGGGAACATCGTCCCCTGCATGGGCTTGCCACCGCATCGAGTCGCGTGGGAATCTCACCTCGCCGCTTCCCCTTCCGCTCCGTCCGCCCCCGGTCGTGAGCCCTCGCAGGCCCAGTCGGGCCGGTCCCGTCGGAGGTCCCATGCGCGCGTCGTCCCGTCGGTTCGTCCCGCTCGCCCTCGCCACCCTCGCCCTGCTCGGCCTCGCCGCGTGCGGCCAGAAGAAGGCCTCCGGCCCGCAGGAGATCGTGCTCTGGGTCCAGATGGACCCGGCGGAGCGCGCCCGACTCGACTCGACGCTCGCCGACTACGGTCGCGCCCACCCGGAACTCAAGCTGAGCTACGTGTCGTATGACACGGAGAACCTGCGGCAGCAGTTCCAGACGGCGGCCGCCGGCGGTGCGGGGCCGCAGATCATCTTCGGCCCGTCGGACCAGGTCGGACCGCTCTCGCTGCTGCAGCTCATCCAGCCGCTCGACGAGACCCTGCCGGCCGGCTTCTTCGACCGCTTCGTCCCGCAGGCCCTCGACACGCTGAACGGCCACCTGTGGGCGGCGCCCGATCAGGTCGGCAACCACCTCATGCTGTGCTACAACCGCGCGCTCGTACCTACGCCGCCCGCCACGCACGACGAGTTCCTCGCGATCGCGAAGACGCAGAGCCGCGCAGGACGCTACGGGTTCTCGATGAACGTCTCCGAGCCCTACTGGCTCGCGCCGTTCCTCGGCGGCTTCGGGGGCTGGGTCATGGACGCCGAGGGCAACCCGACGCTCGACTCCCCCGGCATGGTCCAGGCGCTCGAGTACCTCGCCGGCCTGAAGAACCGCGAGGGCGTCATGCCGAAGGAGGCGAACTACGAGAACTCCGAGACGCTGTTCAAGGAGGGCAAGGTCGCGATGATCGTGAACGGTCCGTGGTCGTGGGCCGGTTACCGCGAGGCGGGCATCGACCTGGGCATCGCCCCGCTGTGGACGCTGCCGAACGGCCATCGCGCGAGCCCCATGACGGCGAGCAAGGGCTACTCGATCAACGTCAACGTGAAGAAGGACGAGCTCCCCGCGGTGATCGCGCTCGTCGAGCACCTCACCTCGCCCGCCGCGACGCTGCGTGACGCGACGCGACTGGGTATCCTGCCGAGCCACCGCGACGCGTGGAACGACCCCGCGATCCAGGCCGACCCCATGCTGAAGGGCTCGCAGGAGGGCTACGCCTTCGGTCGTCGCATGCCGGTGCGCCCTGAGATGCGCGTGCTGTGGGACGTCATGCGGCCGGGCCTGCAGAGCGTCATGAACGGGTCGGTCGCCCCCGACGCCGCCGCTCGCCAGATGCAGGCCGAAGCCGTGAAGCAGATCGCCGGGATGAAGCAGTAGCCCGATGCTCCGCGCCCCTCGCCGGTTCCCGTGGCTGCTGCTCGCCCCCGCCCTCGTGGTGCTGCTGGGCGTGGTGCTGTTCCCGCTCGTCTACAACGTGTGGCTCGCGTTCCGGAACATGAGCCTGTACCGGTTCCGGGACCACGAGTTCGTGGGGCTGCAGCAGTTCGCGGTCATCCTGCAGGAACCGCTGTTCTGGCAGCTGCTGGGCAAGTCGCTCATCTGGACCGTGGTCAACGTGGTCGGCCACGTCACGGTGGGCGTGGCGTTGGCCCTGCTGCTCAACGGTCCCGTCATGGGGCGGACGCTGTTCCGGACCCTCCTGATCCTGCCGTGGGCCATGCCCCAGTACATCTCGGCCCTGACCTGGCGAGGGATGTTCAACTACGAGTACGGGGCGGTGAACCTCATCCTGAAGCAATGGCTCCAACTGCCTGCGGTGCCGTGGCTTTCGGACCCGTTCTGGGCGTTCGTGGCCCCCATCCTGACGAACCTCTGGTTGGGCTTCCCGTTCATGATGGTGGTCGCGCTGGGCGGACTCACCGCGATCCCGAAGGAGCAGTACGAGGCGGCCGACCTCGACGGCGCGAACGGCTGGGCCAAGCTGACGCGCATCACGATCCCGGGGCTCGCCCCCACCCTGACGCCTGCGATCCTGCTGGGCACGGTCTGGACGTTCAACAGCATGCTGGTCGTGTGGCTGGTCTCGAACGGCGGCATGCCCGCCGATCAGACCCACATCCTGGTGACGTACCTGTACAAGGTGGCGTTCACGTACTCGCGCTACTCCTACGCCGCGGCGCTCTCGGTGGTGGTGTTCCTGCTGCTGCTCGGGTTCGTGCTCTACGTCATCCGCCGCACCAGTGGCTCCGAACGCGAGGCGAGGTCATGAGCGAGAACCGCATCCGCTGGACGCCGGGCCGCGTGCTCGTGCACGCGTTCCTCGTGCTGTTCACGTTCGCCACGGTGTACCCGATCCTGCAGATCGTGACCGTGTCGCTGCGCCCGAACGACCAGCTCTACTCCACCTCGCTGGCGCTCATCCCCGAGGGCGCGACGCTCGAGGCGTACCGGGTGATGCTGTTCGAGAAGCCGTTCCTGCGGTGGCTGCTCAACTCGTTCGTGGTATCGGCCGCGGTGACGGTGTTCGGCGTGGTGCTGGCCTCGACCGCGGCCTACGCGCTGAGCCGGTTCCGCTTCCGTGGCCGGCAGGCGGTGCTGAGCACGTTCCTGCTGACGCAGATGTTCCCCGCCACCATGACCATGCTCCCGCTCTACGTGATGCTGCGCGCCCTTGGACTTCTCGACCAGTTCGCCGGCCTCGCGCTGGCCTACACGGCGACCGCGCTGCCCTTCTGCGTGTGGACGATGCGCGGCTACTACGAGACGATCCCCGTGGAACTCGAGCAGGCCGCCCTGCTCGACGGCTGCACGCCGTGGCAGGCGTTCACCAAGGTGACCCTGCCGCTCGCCGCCCCCGCACTGGCGATCACCGCCCTGTTCTCGTTCATGGCCGCGTGGAGCGAGTTCATGGTGGCCCGCATCGTCATCTCCCGTCAGTCCCTGTACACGCTCCCGCTGGGGCTCGAGAGTCTGGCGGGCCAGTTCCAGACGGAGTGGGCGAACTACGCGGCGGGGTCGCTCATCGTGTGCGTGCCGGTGATGGTGCTGTTCGTGGTGCTGAACCGCGCGATCGTGAGCGGACTGTCCCTGGGTTCGGTGAAGGGTTGATTGTGAAGCGAAGATTGTTGAGGGCACGACGCGTGCATTGACGTGGGGGCATGACGGCCGAAGCCACCCCCTTCGTGCCCCCTCACTGTCCGCGAACCGATTGCCGCTACCACCGTTGCGCCACCGGCTGGCGCTGGGTGCGGTT
>JBEGJG010000184.1:0-4619 GCA_041184705.1 Candidatus Eiseniibacteriota bacterium | reverse complement strand
GCGGGGCAGAGCACGTTCATGGTCGAGATGAGCGAGACCGCCGACATCCTTCGCTCGGCCACGTCGCGCTCGCTGGTGCTGCTCGACGAGATCGGGCGCGGTACCGCGACCTACGACGGCCTCGCGCTCGCATGGGCGGTCACCGAGCACCTCCATGCCGCCGAGGGCGCCCGTCCGCGCACCGTGTTCGCCACGCACTACCACGAACTCACGCAGCTCGCCGAGCGCCTTCCGAGGCTCGCCAACGCGCACGTCGCGGTGAAGGAGTGGGGGGACGGGGTGGTGTTCCTGCACCGCATCGCCGACGGCGCCGCCGATCGCAGCTACGGCATCCACGTCGCCAAGCTGGCCGGACTGCCCGCCAGCGTCATCGAACGCGCGCGCATCGTGCTCGCCGAGCTCGAGAGCGAGCGCACGGTCGAGGAACTCGAGCGCCACGCCCGCAAGCCCGTCAGGGCCGCAGCGCCGCTCCCGTTGTTCGAGTCGGCCCCGCCCGCCGAGCATCCGCTGGCGGCCGAGTTGCGTGCCCTCGACCCGAACGCACTCACCCCGATGCAGGCGCTGCAGCGTCTCGTGGAGTGGCGCGAGCGCTACGGGCGCTGATCGAGCGCGTCAGCGACGACGACGCGCGACCTTGCGTTCGGGCAGGTGGGTGGTGGGCTCGTGCCCGGCCTGGCCCGGCTCGGCGATCCGCACCAACGCCTCCACCATCGGGGAGCGACGCGTGCGCCCCTGCGGCTTGGACTTCTCGCGCCGCCACGCCTGCAAACGGCGCCAGTGCGCGGGCCGGGTGCGACGCAGCCACGCCTCGAGTTGATCGGCGTCCTTGAACCACGCCACCACGTCCGAGAGCGGCAGTCTCCGCTCGCAGACGCGCGGGTCGTACTCGCGGCACAGGATCGGGTGACGACCGTGGATGCTGCACCGGTTGTGGGCATCGAGCTTGGAGCAACGCGTCTCGATGTGCAGGAACCACCGCTCGGGCTTCTCGACGTAGAGTTCGAGCGACTCGTGGTGCAGCACCCACACCCACTGGTCGTACTCCCACGCCGAGCGCGGGGCGTCCACCTCGATGCTCACGGTCTCGCAGCAGCGCGCACAGCCGGCGCACAGGTCGGCGTTCTCGGACGAGGACAGCTCGAGCGCGTCCCGCTCGTCGGGTTCGACGGCGACCGGAGCGCTCGAGCGGGGAGGGCGGCGCGACGCCATCAGTCGCGCCCGCGAGCGCCGTCGAGCGTGCCCTCGAGCACCTCGAGGCAGTTCTCGTAGCGCCCGAACGAGGGCATGAGGTACACGCCGTTGGCGAGATCGCGCGCCTCGTGCAGGAGCTCGCGCGCCAGCTCGACGCCCACCTTCTGGCCCTCGTTACCGGCCTCGTGCATGCGGCGACGGATCCAGTCCGGGACCTGGATGCCGGGGACCTCGTTGTGCAGGAACTCGGCGTGCCGGAACGACTGCAACGGCAGGATGCCGATGAGCAGCGGCACCTTGGGCATGCCGCCGAGCTTGTCGAGGAACGCCTTCCAGCTGTCGAGCGTGTAGACCGGCTGGGTCATGACGTACTGCACCCCGGCGTCGAGCTTGCGACGGAAGCGCTCGAGCTCGGTGTCGAGGTCCTCGGCCGTGGGATTGACGCCGCAGCCGACGGCGAACGAGGTCCGTCCACCGATGCTGGAGCCGGCCTGGTCGGTGCCCGCGTTGAGCTGGTGCACGATCTTGATGAGCCCCACCGAGTCGGTGTCGAAGACCGCGGTCATGTTGGGGTAGTCCCCGAGGCTCGGCGGGTCACCGGTGAGGCACAGGATGTTGCGCAGCCCCAGCGCGTGCGCGCCGAGCAGTTCGCTCTGCAGCGCCATGAGGTTCCGGTCGCGCGTCGTGTAGTGGAGGATGAGCTCCATGTGCGAGGGCAGTTCGCGCCGCATCTGCGTGGTGAGCGCCATGGCGCTCATGCGGATGCGGGCCATGGGGCTGTCGGCCACGTTGATGCAGTCCACGCCGCGCTCCGCCATGAGGTGGGCGCCGGCCATGACCTTCTGCGTCTGGATGCCGCGCGGCGGGTCGATCTCGACGCTGACCACGAAGCGCTGTCGCATGAGACGCAGCAGTGTGGGCTCGGACTCCTCGGCCCCGGACTCGGCACCCGAGGAGGGGACGGGCGGCTCGAGCACACGGACCTCGGCGCCACTCGGGAGACGTTCGGCCGGCAGGTGTGACGCCAACCGCTCGCGCATCGCACGCGTGTGGGCGGGCGTGGTGCCGCAGCATCCGCCGATGACGCGCACGCCCAGCGCCACCGCGCGGGCCGCGAAATCGGCGAAGTACTCGGGCGACGACAGGTAGACGTAACGGCCCTCGACGAACTGGGGCAGCCCGGCGTTGGGCATGGCCGAGACCGGCGTGTCGCCGGCTGCGGCCACGAACTGCTCCAGCAACTCGAGCGTGGCCTGCGGGCCCACGCCGCAGTTGACGCCGACGACGTCGGCACCGGCCTGCTTGAGGGCGCGCACGACGAGGTCGGGGGTGTGTCCGTAGCGAGTCTTGCCGTCCGGCCCGAACGTCATCTGGGCCATGATGGGGATCTCGACCGTCACCGAACGGATGGCGCGGATGGCGGCGAGGACCTCGTTCAGGTCCTGGAACGTCTCGAGCACGAACACGTCGAGCCCGCCCTCGAGCAGCCCCTCGGCCTGCGAGCGGAACGCGGCCTCGGCCTCGGCGACCGGGACCGGACCGAACGGTTCGAGGGCCCGGCCGAGCGGTCCCATGGAACCGCCCACGAACGCGACGGTGCCCGCGATCTCGCGAGCGTTGCGCGCCACCTTCACGCCCTGACGGGCGAGCACGCGCGCCTTCTCCGCCAGACCGTGGTCGGCGAGCCGCAGCGCGTTGGCTCCGAACGTGTTCGTCTCGATGAGCTCGGCGCCCGCGGCGAGGTATTCGCGATGGATCTCCTCGACCAGCGAACCGTGCGTGACGTTCAACTCGTCGAAGCAGCGCTCGTAGGGGATGCCCCGCTGGAACAGGAGCGTGCCCATGGCACCATCGGCGAGGAGCGGACCTTGGGAGAGGCGTGCGAGGAAGGGTGAATTCATGGCGCATGGCACAGTACGCGGGGGCGCGTCCCGGTTCAACCCTCGACCGCTCGTGACGCGACGCCTCCGCCACGGGTCTGCTAGATTCGCGGCGTGATGCGCTCCGCCCTCGTCCTCGCGCTGACGCTCGTGCTCGCGCCGCCCTCGACCGCGCGAGCGGCCCCGTCGTCGCTCGCCGACCTGCGCCCCGGTCAGCCGCTCGAGGTACGAACCGTGTTCGTCGGCGACTCGGTCGAGACCTTCTCCGCGGTGCTCGTGGGCGTCATGCCGGGCGGGCGATCCGAGGGCGACCTCATCCTGGCTCGGGCCACCGACGAGCGCGTGCTGCGTTCGGGTGTGGCGCAGGGGATGAGCGGTTCGCCCGTGTACGCCGACGGCCGCCTCATCGGCGCCCTGTCCTCGGGCTGGGCGTTCTCGCGTGAGCCCGTCTTCGGCATCACGCCGATCGCCGAGATGCAGGCCGTCCTCGCGCACCCCGATCGCGGCGGCGAGGATGGCACCGTGGGGCCGACCGGCGTGGACCCCGGGCCCCGCACGCGCTTCTCGCTCTGGACCTGGGAGGGGGAGGAGCCCTCGAAGGTCGAACCTCGTCCTTCGCGGACACGCCCTGGGCTCACCCTACCGCTCGCGGTCGCGGGTGCGAACCCCGGCACGCTCGACCTCGTGCGCGACGACTTCGCCCCGCTCGGGCTGCAGGTCGTGCCCGGGGGCCGCGCGGTCACACCGTCCCGCACGCCACCGTTCGTGCCCGGTTCGGCGTGCGCGGTCGAGGTCATGCGCGGGGACCTCAACATGGCCGCGATCGGCACCGTGACGTGGGTCGAGGGCGACCGCGTCCTGCTGTTCGGTCACCCGTTCTTCCAGAGCGGGGACGTGCGCCTGCCGCTCTCCACCGCTCGCATCACCACGGTGCTCGGCAGCCTCAACATGTCGTTCAAGCTCGGGCTCGCAGGACGTGCGGTCGGCACCGTCACGCAGGATCGCCGGGCCGCGGTCGCGGGCCGACTCGGGCCCGCCCCGGCCCTCATGCCGCTGCGCGTCACCGTTCGGCCCGAGGGCGGCACGCCGCAGCGCTTCGCGTTCGAATGCGTGGACGACCGCGCGCTGCTGCCGCAGTTGGTGAACACCGCGGTGCTCAACAGCGTGCTCGAGTCGGGAGGGACCGCGCCCGCCCAGTCCGTGCGCTGGACGCTCGCCGTCTCGCACGCGGGACGCACCCTGCGCGTGGGCGACGCGATCGCCGGCGACGCTCCGCTCGCGGAACTCGCGGGCACGTTGGTCGCGCCGCTGCGCTTCCTGCTCAACAACCCGTTCGCGCGCTTCCGTCCCGACAGCGTCGCGATCGAGGTCGAGGTCCTACCCGGTCGTCGCCAGGCCACGCTGCGCAACGCGGTGCTCGCCGCCCCGTCGGTGCGCCCGGGTGGCGTCGCCCGCGTGCGCGTGGAACTGGAGCGCTGGCGAGGTGGGCGCGAGACGATCGAGCTCGAGGTCCCGGTTCCCGACGACCTGCCCGACGGTCGCTATCCG
>JBEGJG010000183.1:0-4670 GCA_041184705.1 Candidatus Eiseniibacteriota bacterium | reverse complement strand
GTGCGTCCACAGGCGACGCAGCGCAGACGCGGGATGCGACGCGGCGACGCCCGACGGGTGTAGAAGCCGAACCGCACCCAGCGCCAGCCGGTGGCGCAAAGGTGGAAGCGGCAATCGGTTCGCGGACAGTGAGGGGGCACGAAGGGGATGGCTTCGGCCGTCATACCCCCACGTCAATGCACGCGTCGTGCCCTCAACAATCTTCGCCGCACAATCCTTGGGTTAGTGAACGGCCTCACTCCCCGCCGAACAACCCCTGCAGCGCCCGGCCGGCGTCCACCACGACCCCGGCGCGGCCCGTGAGCAGGTCGGGGCCCTCGGCACCGTCGGTGTCCACCTGGACGTCGAGGAACAGGTGCACCGGGGCTCCGGCGCCAGGGGCCGCGCCCTTCCCCGTCTTCGGAGCGCGCGGCGCACCGATCGCCCCCTCGAGATGCAGCGTCGCGGCCCAGCGGCCGCTGCCGTACTCGCGTCCGGCCGCCTCGTTCGTGCCGTAGGCCATCTCGAGCGACGTGTTCTCGAAGAACCCGCGCGTGCGTTCGAAGCCGAAGAACACCTGCTTGAGGTGCGGGAAGTCGTTGCGGCCACCGTGCGCCAGCAGCAGGCCACCGCGATAGCCGATCCGGAACGCGGTACCCGCATCGGCTGCGACCATGGACATGGGGAGCGTGAGGTGCGCGCCGGCGAGCACCTCGATGACGCGCTGCTCCTCGACCGGTGGCCCGGTGTAGCCCGGGCCTGCGAATTCGCCGATCGGCATCGCGCGCTGCGCGAGGTTCGTCTCGCCGGTGACGTGCAGCTCGGGACGATCGGCTCCCTTCATGGGGAGCGCGAGGACGCGCAGGTCGCAGGCCATGCGCGTGGTGATGCCCTGCGTCGAGGACAGACCGAGGCTGTCCGCGGGGACCGAGTGCAGCCGGTCCACCTGCACTCCCATCCCGAACCGCAACTGCACCGGATCGGTCGCCGCATGGGCACGCGTCGCGAGACACAGCGCCATCAGAACGGTGATCGTCGTGGCGATTCGAGGACGAAGGGGCTTCACGAGGGCCTCCTGGCCGGTTCCGGGGAGTCCTCTCCCCGCGTGGTCCGTCGCTCGCGCGGGACGCGCGAACGTCATCGGCACACGCTGCCTGCAGTCTCGGTTCGAGGAGTCCGTCCTTGAGAGGCGTCGCATGGACCATCGGTACCAGCATCGCTCCATTCAAGGGTGCCGCCTCAAGGATGTCGGTGTGCGACCGAGACTGGCGAGGACGACGGCCCACGAGGGGCCGATCCGGTGACCCGACGCATCCGACTCGCATGGGGGGCGACGATGGCCCACGTGAAGACCGCGCTGGTGGTGGACGACTCGTCCGTCATGCGCGAGATGGTGGCGCAAACGCTTCGCAAGGCCGGCTTCGAGCTCAAGTTGGGCGCGAACGGCCAGGAAGGGCTCGACCGCCTCGCGGGGACGGCCGTGGACCTGATCGTGACCGACGTCTACATGCCGGTCATGGACGGCATCACGTTCGTGAAGGCGGTCCGCTCGCGTCCCGAAGGGCGCAAGGTCCCGATCCTCATCCTCACCACCGAGACCAAGCCCGAGATCAAGCAGCAGGGCAAGGCCGCCGGCGCGTCGGGCTGGATCGTGAAGCCCTTCAACCCGGACATGCTGTTGCAGGTGGTCGCGAAGCTGCTGCCCTGACGTCCCATCCCCGACCGGAGACGCCACCGACATGGATGTCCATCCGCATCCGTCCCACGCACGAGCCGGAGTCTTCCAGTGCTCGCACGCCAAGAGCGCGGAGAATCGCGCGCGCGTGCTCGCGCTGCAGGCCGAGGTTCTCGAGGGGCTGCGGCAGGAGTTCGCCTCGGCCCAGGACGGGCTGGCGCGCGCGCATCGCATCACGAGCGAGGCCGCCGGCCGACTCGTCCAGGCGTTCGCGCAGATGTCGAGTGCGGTGCACACGCTCGACGAGTTGCTCGAGACGCACGAGTCCACCATGCCGGCCGAACTCCACGGTGAGCTGCGCGCACTCGCCATCATGATGTCCACGACCTCGGTCCTCGCGACCGAGAGCCTGCAGTTCGAGGACCTGAACGCCCAGTTGCTGGACGAGGTGGACGCGCGACTGAAGGGTCTGTCGCATCTGTCCGCGAACCTCGCCGCTCCGAGCATCGATCACCAGGGGCATGCGGCATGCCCGGCCGGCGCGGCCCTCGACGCGCTCGCGACCACGCTTCGGACCGGTCTCGACGAGCTGCACACCGTGAAGCGCACGGTGCTGCAGCGGTCGCTGGATCCGGGCGAGGTGGATCTGTTCTGAACCCCAACGGGAGACACGAGGACCACGCTCATGGATGACGAACTCAAGGAGTTCCGGGACATGTTCTTCGAGGAGGCCGGTGAGAACCTCCAGACGCTGGAGACCGGCCTGCTTCGACTGGAGTCCGCGGGAGACGACGACGAGCTCCTGAACGGCGTGTTCCGTGCGGCCCACTCCATCAAGGGTGGTGCCGCGAGCTTCGGGCTCACCGACGTGAGCTCGTTCGCGCACGTCATGGAGGGCCTGCTCGACCAGATCCGCCGTCACGAGCGTAAGACGACGAGCGCGATCGCGAGCCTGCTGCTGCGTGCCACGGACATGCTCTCGGGGCTCATGAACTCCGCTCGTCTCAACGAGGAGTTGCCTCCGGGCGTGGACGCCATGAAGGCGGAGTTGGAGCACGCCCGCTCGCAGCCGTTCGACGGTACCGCGGCACCGGAGGCCGCAGCCGAGCCGTCCCCTGAGCCGATCGAGTCCGAGGTGGTGAGTGAGGAGCCTTCGACGGAACCGCAGACCGACGACGCTCCCGCCCCGCCCCCGTCCTCGAGCGGTTCGCCCGGGTACGCGGAGCTGTGGTCGGCGAACGGTCCGGATACGGTCGTGCCGGGTTCGGTGCGCCCCGGTCAGGAGCCGCGCCGTCGCAGCACCGACGCCGACACCAACGCCTCCATCCGCGTCTCGGTACGCAAGGTGGACACGCTGGTGGACCTGGTCGGTGAGCTCGTCATCTCGCAGTCCATCGTGACCCAGATCGCGCAGGCCTTCACGCCGGAGAAGCTGACCCAGTTGCACGAGGCGCTGGCCGACGTGGAGCGGAACACGCGCGAGCTGCAGGAGCGCGTCATGCGCATGCGAATGGTTCCGGTCGCGAGCGTGTTCCAGCGCTTCACCCGAGTCGTTCGTGACCTCGCCACCACCTGCGGCAAGCGGGTGAAGCTGGTGACGGTCGGCGAGGACACCGAGATCGACAAGGGCATGATCGAGTTGCTGGGCGACCCGCTCACCCACCTCGTCCGGAACGCCGTGGACCACGGTCTCGAGACCGAGGCCGACCGCATCGCCGCGGGCAAGCCCGCCGAGGGCACGGTGAGCCTGGTGGCGCGCACCGAGGGTGGGAGCGTCACGATCGACGTGTGCGACGACGGTAAGGGGCTCGATCGCGAGCGCATCCGTCGCAAGGCGATCGAGCGCGGTCTGCTGCGCGCCGAGGACAACCCCAGCGAGGAGCAGCTGCTCGGGATGATCTTCATGCCCGGGTTCTCGACCGCCGCGGCCGTCACGGACGTCTCCGGGCGCGGTGTGGGGCTCGACGTGGTGAAGCGCAACGTCGAGAAGCTCAACGGCACGCTCCAGGTCGAGAGCGAGCCCGGCAAGGGCTCGGTCATGCGCATCCGACTGCCGCTCACGCTGGCGATCCTCGACGGCCTCGTGCTGTCGGTGGGTGCCCACCCGTTCGTGGTGCCGCTCGCCGGGATCGAGGAGTCGCTGCGTCCGACGAGCGAGTGCGTGCACGAGGTGCTCGGCAAGGGCGAGGTCGTGATCGTGCGCGGGGAGTCCATCCCCATGCTGCGCACGAGCGAGTTGCTCGGGCTGCAGACGCGACTGACCCGTTCCACCGAGGGTCTCGTCGTGATCGCGATCCACCAGGGCAAGCGGTACGCCCTGCTGGTCGAGGAGGTGCTGGGGCAGCAGCAGGTGGTGATCAAGAACCTCGACGCCAACTACCGGCGCATCGAGGGGACGATGGGCGCGACCATCATGGGCGATGGCCGTGTGGCGCTGATCCTCGACGTGGCGGGTCTCGCCCGTCTCCACGCTGGCCGCCCGCTCGACGCCGATCTCGGCTCCGAGCTGGCGATGCCGGCCTGAAAGGAAGGATGACATGGCAGCGAACAAGCTTGCGGAGACGGCGCGTCTCGATGGCCGTCAGCAGTTCCTCACCTTCTGCCTCGGGCAGGAGGAGTACGGGATCGAGATCCTCGACGTCCAGGAGATCAAAGGCTACTCGCCCGTGACCCCGATCCCGAACGCCCCGTCGCACGTCAAGGGCCTCATGAACCTGCGCGGTGCGGTGGTGCCGGTCGTGGACCTGCGCGCCCGCTTCGGGATGTCCGCTCAGGACTACACGCCGTTCACGGTCATCATCGTCGTGAAGGTCGGTCACAAGGTCGTGGGTCTCATCGTGGACGCGGTCTCGGACGTGCTGGACGTCAACGCCGACCAGCTCGAGGCCACGCCGGACTGCGGTGCGGCCGTGGACACCTCGTTCCTGACGGGCATCGCCCACTCGGGTGAGCGTTTGATCGGGCTGCTGCAGGTCGAGCGCGTCGCCGGTGTCGGTGCACTGGAAGTGAACTGAGA
>JBEGJG010000182.1:0-6545 GCA_041184705.1 Candidatus Eiseniibacteriota bacterium | reverse complement strand
TGAGCCCTGTCCACACTCACGCCATGGCATCCCGCCCCGACAGAGCCGCCACGCCACATCGCCGACTGCGATCGCGCCCCGCGTTCCTGCAGATGCTTGCGGCTTCATGCGGTGCCTTGCTGCTCTCCATCGCACCGCTCGGCACCGTGCGCCCCGCCCACGCGCAGTCCTCGGGACTCACGCTCGCGTGGCAGGACTGCCGTGCGCCCATCGGTAACGGGGCCGCCAACCAGACGTTCGGTTGCGGCGTGACGTTCGCCGAGTTCCCGTTGTTCCCCACACTGCGCCTGCCGGCCGCCGTGGACAGCGTCGTCGCGGTCGAGTTGGTGCTCGACGCCGGGGTGGCGGGGGAGAGCCTGCCCGCGTGGTGGGACATGGCCCCGGGGGGCTGTCGCGCCACCCCGTCGCCATGGGTCGCCGGGCTGGCCACGACCTCGTCCTGCCTCGACCCGTGGGCCGGCAGCGCGACCGCCGCCTCGGCCGGTTGGCAGGGCCTCCCCGGGCTCCTGGGACTCGCCCGTGGACGCCTGCGCGTGGTGGTGGCCGCGCTCCCCGGGCAGACGCTCACCCTGCCCGCCGACCAACCCCTCGCGCTCGCCCGCGTGGCCCTGCGCACGGACAACCCGCTCGCATGTTCCGGTTGCGCCACCCCCGCCTGTCTGGTGTTCAATTCCGTGGTGATCCGCCGACTGCCCGGTAGCGTCCCCGAGGACGTGTTCGTGAGTGCCGAGGAGGTCGCCGGCTCGGCGCGCGTTCAGTGGCAGGGTGGGGCCGGCGTGGATTGTCAGGCCGTGCCCGCGCGCCGCTCCACGTGGTCGGCCGTGAAGTCGCTCTACCGATGATCCGTATCCCTCGTCCCGTTCCCACGCACAGGATCCCCGTGACGCCTCTCGCCCGTCGTCTCCGGTTCGTCGTCCCGTGTCTGGTGCTCGTCGCCCTCGCATACCCTTCCGTGTGCGCGTATGCCGACGGTGCGCCCGCTCGCCCCGCGGCTGCGGAGACCCTTCGCGCGGCCCCGCCCGCTGCGCCCTCGGGCAACATCCAGCGCCTGCTCGCGGAAGCCGACAGCATGCTGAAGGTGCGCGGGGGATCGCATGCCGCCGAGGCGCAGTTGTTCCTGTCGTGGGGAGCCCCGTGGGGATCCCCGGGAGCACGCACCTCGTTCGTGCCCGCGTGCTCGGACACGCTTGCGGTGGACACGCTGTACCTGTCGTTCGTTCCCGGCCGAGATGCGGTGCGGTTCGCCGGGTTCACCGCCGACCTCGCGTTCCACGCGCCCGCCACGGATACGCTGGGCTCGTGGTGGCACATGGAGAGCAAGGGCGGTGCGAACGGCGGCAACCTGCTGGTGGAGTTCGGCCCCTGGGGCGAGGCGGGGCCGGCGCAGCCGTGGCGCGCGGGAGGGCAGGGGTTCACCCAGCTCGAGCGCCGCCCCGACGAGATGCGGCTGCGCATCCTGTTCGCGGTCAGCCAAGCCGTGGCCGGCCCGGTCGTCTCGGACTCCATGTACTCGCTGTGCCGGGTGCTCGTGCGGCACCGGCGCACCGACCGGCTCGCGGGCTGCGGTCAGCCCGTGTGCGTGGAGTGGGTGAGGGGCACGCTGGCGTTCGCGCTCAAGGACGCGCCCGAGGTGCGGCGCGGGGAGCGGTTCGTGTCGTGGGGCCGTGGCGCGTGCGAGTCGTTCCGCGGGCCCCGGGTGCCCACATGGGAGCCCCCCAAGCGCCCCTCGAGGCCCTGAGCTTGTGCTTCGAAGATTGTGGGTGTGCCCCAGGCCTGCCCGGCCGCGGGGCGGCCCCCACGGAAGGGCAACGACTTAGGCCGACGGGACCCACCCGGACGGGACGCGATCCGGCCCACAATCTTCGAAGCACAACCCAACCTTCGAAGCCCGCGCCGCTTCGCAGACCGCCACTAAGCACGACGCCCGCCCGGACCAGCGGTCCAGGCGGGCGTTCACACTCCCCGTTCGATCAGAGCCCGAGCGGGTCCACCAGTCGGATCCACATCAGTCGCTCCGGGTGCAGCTCGATGCTGCAGCGAGCCGCGAAGCGCTCGATCATCTCGTTCAGGGCCTGCTCCTCGCGCTGGTTCTGCATCGACTCCATGATGATCGGGTCGCTCTCCTTGAACGACAACTGACGACCCGAGTCGAACTCCAGCAGCTTGATGACGATGTAGTCACCCTGCTTGTCGGGGCCGCTCACCGAGATGCCACCCGGGCGCAGCTCCTCGAACACGATCTTCTTATGCGGGAAGTTCTCGTTCTGCTGACGCTGGTGGAACGCTCCCGACTGGAGGCCCGTCAACGAGTCGGCGCGCAGCATGGCCGCCGGATCCTCGCCGGCGCGCAGGCGCGCCTCGAGCGAGTCCGCGCCGGCCTTCGTCGGACGCCACATCGCCACGTACCGCACCGCGGGATACGTGATGAACGACTCCATGTTCGCCTTGTAGTAGGCCTCGCGGTCGGTGCGGCTCACCCATACGCGCGACTGGATCGAGTCCGCGTACATGGCCTCGGTGAGTCGCTGCTCGGTCTTGCGGCGCACCGCCAGCGTGACGAGCGAGTCGGTCTCGAGGCCGTTCAGGATGCCGTGCTCGGCGATGAACGGCTCCAGCGCCACGCTCTCGGCGAAGTGCAGGATCAGGTCCATGCGCGTGAGAGCCGGGCGCATGACCGGCGGGATGGCGCCGAACGACACGAGCAGGTCGTGGATCGTGTAGCGGCCACCCTTCCAGCGCAGCAGCACGCGCGCGGTGTCCACGGCGTCGAACTCGGGCATGCTCGCGTCGATCTCGAGCGTGGCGCTGAACGTCTCCTGCTTGAGGTCGGTGGTCTTCGTGAAGCGCGACGCGGCGAACAGGGCGTTGGCCGAGTCCTGCACCACGCCGTGTCGGGCACGGATGGTCGCCATGATCTCCTCGGCCATCTCGGTCTCGCGCTGGCTGCGGATCATGTGCTCGATGGGGCGCCGCAGGAAGCTGTAGTCGGGCACGTTGTTCATGGGCCGGCGTTCGGTCGCCTGCACGATGTGCCAGCCACGGACGTCCTGCACGGGCAGCGAGGTCTCGCCCGGCTTGAGGCGGTAGATGCCGTACGTGATCTTGGGGTCGAGCTTGTCGGGCGAGACCCAGCCGAGGTCGCCGTTCGAGCCGTCCTTGTTGTCGGCGAGCGAGTACTTCTTCACCGCCGCCGCCCAGGTGATGCGGCCCGAGACCAGCTCGCGCCGGACGCGTTCGGCCGCGTTGCGGTCGGAGACCAGGATGTGACGCAGGTGGAGGCTCCACTGGTAGGCGTCGTAGTACGAGCGGATCTCCTCCTCGGAGACGACCACCTTGTCCTGGATGAGTCGGGTGTGGACCGTGCTCGTGAGCGCGCCCTGCTTGGTCTTACGGATCTCGAGGCGATCCTCGAACGTCTGCGGTCGGTTCAGCGCGAGCACGTTGATGCCCAGCACCTCACGGTTACGCAGCGTCATCATGAACGCGTGCCGTCCCGCGCTGTCCTGCGCCGGACGGTACTCGGGATACGACGTGAAGTACTCGTGGATGAAGTCGCGCACGCGGATGACGCGATCGTTCACGCGCAGGATCACGGTGGTGTCGGGCAGGAACTGGCCCGTGTCGGGCACGCCGTTGATCCAGCCGCGCAGCTTCGGGCTGGTGAAGTTCTGGGGCGTGAGCACCTGCGACTGCGCGCTCGCCGTGGCGCTGCCGAGCGCGAGTGCGATCAGGGTGCCGAGGGCGTACGACAGGACGGCCGTGAACGGCGACGCGGGACGCTTCATGGGGTCCTCGAGGGATGACTCGTGTGCGCGGGGGAGCGCGCCGGGGATGGGGAGACTCTCCCGTTGAGCGTAGGAACGCGCTCCGAGGGGGTCAAGACACCCCGGGGTCATCGGCCCGTTCGCGGCCCGAATTGACCCCCGGTTGACCCTGCGCGCCCGGTGCGTGCGGAACGCCCTGCGTTCAGTTGCCGCCGCCCGTGCGGCGCTCGGCGAAGCCCAGCACGATGCGCTGCACGTCGGGCTTGCGCAGAGGGCGTGGTTCGCTGGGGCTCAGGCGGGTCTCGACCGCCAAACCCTTCGCCCGGCGTGCCGTCTCGTAGGCCGTCGCCGGTCCCGTATCGGCCGCGCGGGCCTCGCTGGACTGCACGAGCAGCACGGGCACCGTGGGGCGAGTCGCCGCGACGAGTGCTGATCGCGCTCGCCACGCGGCACTGTCGGAGCCGGCCGCGGTACGGAACGCACGCTGATCCGCATCGTCGAACGCGCGGTACGCGGCCCACGGGTCGAGCCACGCGTCCACCGCGACCACGCCCTGCACGGGCGACTTCGAGTCGGCGGCGAGCAACGCCGTGGTGCCGCCCTCGCGCTCACCCCACAACACGATGCGTGCGGGGTCCACGCCAGCGGTGCGTGCGAGCTCGCGCACCGCAGCACCCACGACGGCCACGCTCGCGGGGCCCGCGCCATCGCGTTCGCCCGTGGAACGGCCCGCGCCCGGCAGGCTCACGATCCCCACGTTCCAGCCTCGCGCCGCGACCCCCGTGCCCCAACGCATGAGTGAGCGCGCGGGTACGCCCGCGGGCGGAACGAACAACAACGTACGCGCGGGACCGCTCGCATCACGCGCCCCGATCACCACCATGTCGGTGCGCTGCGTGCCGACCTGCAGCATCACCGGGGGGTGTGTTTCGGAGAACGCGTTGCCGACCACGTGCACCGTGGACTCCATCACGTACGAACGCTCGTCGTCGTGCGCCACGAACCGGAACACCAGCGTGCCGCGGTCGAACGCGGCCGGCGCGCTGTACGTGATGCCGTTGCGCTCGCCCACACCCGAGGGCGGGATCATGCGACCGAGCGCGTCGAGTTCGTAGCCGCCCTGCGCGGGCTCGCGCGAGCGGTCCGGGTCGTCGTTGCGGTAGCGCACCGACAGGCTGTCGGCGTACACGCCCCGCGTGCCGTTGTCGTTCGCCACCTCGATCCACAGGTTCCACGTGCCGTCGGCGTCGGCGCGCAGCGTGTCGGGCGTGACGCGGAAGGTGGGTGAAGCCGATGCGGTTCCGGTGACGGCCAGGCACAGCAGGGCCGCGAGCAGGTGCGGACGGGGCATGACGGTTCTCCGAAGGTGGGGACGCTCCCTCGATGCTAGCGAGGGCGTGCGTCCGGCGACAAGACAATGGCGCGCAAAGCCCGCTCGTTGCGCCTCACGCCCGTGCGTCGTGCGAGGTCGGCGAGGCGGTCGCGGATGCGCCGCTCGCTCTCGGTCTCCAGCCAGTCGCGCGCCACGGCGTCGCGCACCGCCTCGAACGGCGGCGTCTCGCGCGGGGTGAGCGACCGCACCTGCATGACGCGCCAGCCGTCGTCGGTGCGGTCCGGGCCCACCACGCCGTTCACGCCCGCCGCGGCCGCGGCCTCGTACAGGCGGTCGGGCTCGCCCTCGACGACCTCGTACACCCAGTACACGCCGTCGCGCTGCGCTCGGAACGCCAGGCTCTCGGCCTCGCCGGGCACGCGGAACCGCTCGGCCATGGCGCGTGCGGCGGCCTCGTCGTCGAGCGCGACCAGCACCACCACGGCGCGCGGGGCGCGCGTGAACCGGATGCGCTCGCGCTCCCAGTGACGGCGCAGCGTGAGCGAGTCGGTGGGGATGCGCGCGACCACGTCGCGCTGCAACCAGTTCGAGGCCGCGTGGTACTCGCGGCGATCCTCGATCGCGGCGCTCACCTCGGGGCGGGTCGCGGTCTCGGGGCGCTCGGCGCGCGTGCGCAGGTGGCGCTCGAACAGCACGTTGGCCGCCAGCGCGCGCACGCCCTCGGCGTCGCTCACGCGCGGACGGTAGGCCACCGGGACCTGCGTCCACGTCGCGAGCACGTCGCTCACGCGCACGCTCTCGGGGCCCGTCGTGACCAGGGCGCGTGCCGAGTCCGCGGGATCGATCGTCGGCGGGATCGCGCGCAGGCGCAGCTGCTCCGCGGCCGACCTCGACGCGTCGGGCTCGGGCAGGGCCGCGAACGCGGCGGCCACGCGCGTGACCAGCGCGTCGTCCCAGACGGCCGACGACCGCGTGGCCAGCGACTCGCGCGCGGCGATGCCCATGGCGTTCGCGTCGAGGTCGGGCAGCCCCTGCGCGCGTCGTCGCGCCTCGAGCGAATCGAACTCCAGCGCGAGTGCCGCGCTCATGCGGATGTGGTCGCACTCGCCCGCGAACCGCGCCGAGTCCTCGGCGCTCCACGGCAGGTTCGACCGGAGTGCCGCCGAGGCGAGCAGGCGCTGCTCGATGATGCGCTGCAGGAACAGCTCGCGGCTCGCAGCGGTGAGCGTGTCGGGGTTCGCCCCCAGCACCCGTACCGCGCGCTGGAACCGCCGCACGGTCACGTCCTCGCCGTTGCCCAGGCGAACCAGTACCGAGTCGGGCAGGGGCAGGTCGTACCGGCGCGGCAGGCCCACGCGCGTCCCGATGTACTGGCGCGTGCGGTCGGCCTCGAGCGCATCCGCCTCGGTGAGCCACTGCGCCACCGCCGCCTCGATCGCCTCGACCGC
>JBEGJG010000181.1:0-9425 GCA_041184705.1 Candidatus Eiseniibacteriota bacterium | reverse complement strand
GGGGCGGGGCCCGTGTGAGCGCGAGCGGCCGGCCGGCCCCGTTGGTCCAACACCCTTCGGCTGACGAGCGATCCCATCGTGCGGTGCTCCGGTCCCAGCCGCGGTTCACCCGGGCTCCCCGGTTGTTCCCGGTACCTGCGTGAACCCAGCCCGGACGCTGCATGACAAAGGGTTAGGGGGCTCGGAGGCATCTCGCAGGCACATTTCATACAAGGGTTCTTATTGCATACCGTAATGCATATTGTGTTGCCCGACTGGATAATGCACGAATAGCATTTCATACGAATGCGAGATGCACCACACCCTCGGTCATCCATGCGGGTTGCACGGACTCGATCGTGCCGGTCATGGAGGAGAGGGCCCTCGCACGGAAGCGGCGTCCCCACCCCTAGGGAGTGCTGCCCGCCATGATGGCGTTCGTCCCAGTTCCATCCCTGCCCTCGGGACTGCACCCCCGAGGTGCTCGCTCAGGGGCATTCCCGCGATGTCGCCAGCCCACGTCGCTGGCCATCGGCCCTCCCAGGAGTACTCCCCCCATGCGCCTCGATCCTATCCTCCGGGCACTCTGTGCCATCACCGTGACGCTTGCGGGCCTCGCGCCCGTGGCGCGCGCTCAGTCCGCGGACCCGCCCATCCTGCCCGACATGATCGTGGGTGGCCCCGCGACCGGGCAGGTGGCCGGTCAGGTGATGAACGACTGTGACGGTGACCCCAACACGACCGCCGACCGCCAGCCGGCCGTCGGCGTGGACGTCATGCTGCGCCGTGGTGGGAGATTGGTGAAGAGCGCCATGACGGACGCCTCGGGGCGATTCGCTTTCGTGCGTATGCGCAGTGACAACTACGAGGTCGTGCTCCCGGCGGTGTCGGCGGCCCTCCCGATGGGGCCCGTCAGTGCGGGTAGCGGTGCCGTCGTGCGCCTGAACCCGCAGGTCTCGCGCGTCAGCCTTGCGGCCGCGCAGGTCGTCAGCGATGTGGATTTCGTGATCGCACTCGAGAAGCCGGAGCCCATGGTGTTCGGCCTGGCCGTCCGTGCTCACCATCGCGGGCGAGCACTTCACCGCGTGCTCGGTGATCCGAATCGACGGGGAGGACCGTCCGACCACGTTCGTCTCGGCCACCCAGGTCACGACTCGCCTGCGTCCGACCGATCTCGCCACCGAGGTCGTCAAGCAGATCGGGGTCTTCACGCCCGGACCGGGCGGCGGCATGTCCGCGACCAGCCCGCTGTCGGTCGTCTGCTGCGACAAGTACGTCATCAAGGCCTCCGCGGGTGCCAACGGCACCATCGAGCCGTCGGGTGACGTCAAGGTCGAGCGCGGCAAGAACCAGAAGTTCGTCATCACCCCGAACACGAGCGCCACGCTCGGCCAGGTGTTCGTCAACAACCAGCTCGTGACGCCCACGGCCGTCTCGGGCGGGAAGTTCGAGTACGAGTTCAAGGATGTGAAGTCGAACCAGACCATCAGCGCGAACTTCGTGCAGGACCTGAAGCCTTCGGTGTGCGCGCTGCCGGCCTCGGACTACATCACGACCAAGCGTCCGAAGGTCCGCATCCCCGTCGTGCTCCAGCGCACGAGCAACCAGCCGATCCGACTCTTCAGCATCGACCTGTCGCTCACCGACCTGCGGGCGGCGGTGGTGGACATCCGCGAGGGCGGGTTCCTGCGCAACGGCGCGGGTGCCGGTGCGCGGACGGCGTTCAACGTGCTGGACCGCGGTAACGGCAACTTCACCGTGGACGGCATCCTCATCGGTTACCCCTGCGGCTCGACGAGCCTCAAGGACACCCTGTTCACGGTCGACGTGAGCAGCGGTCTGCTGAACGGTGCGGGCTCGCTGAAGCTCAACTCGGTCGCGTTGCGTGACTGCGACAATGCCGCCATCGCTCTCAGCAACGCCTCGTGCGCGCCGTGCGAGGTCCAGGTGGACCAGTGCCCGCCGACCATCGCGGTCCAGTCGCCGAACGGTGGCGAGCGCTACAGCATCGCGAGTGCGCAGACCATCCGCTGGTCGGCGACCGACCTCGCGGGGATCGCGGCCAACAGCATCCGCATCGACCTGTCCACGGACGGTGGTGCGAACTGGAGCCCGATGATCGCCAGCGGTCTGGCGAACAGCGGTTCGCATCCGTGGTCGGTGAACGCGCTGCCGACCATCAAGGCCCTCGTCCGCATCGCGGCCACGGACAACCTCGGCAACGAGGGGAGCGATGTGAGCGACTCGCTCTTCACCATCCTCCAGCCGTCGCAGTCGTCGCTGACGCTGAACACGGCCGAGGGTGGCCGCATCCACATGCGCGACCAGAGCCTGTCCGCCAAGGTGGTCAACAAGGCCCCGATCGGGACGCCGGCCATCCCGCCGACGGGCAAGGTCGAGTTGTACGACGGTGCGACGCTCCTCGCCTCGGGCATGATCGGTGCGGACGGTTCCATCACGTTCGCCGATGTGAAGCTGCCGATCGGTAGCCACGCCCTGAAGGCCAAGTACCTCGGGGACGCCGCGCACGAGCCCTCCGAGATCGCCGCGGCCGCCGACTACGTGGTCAAGGGCGAGCTCAAGGTGACGATGAAGGGCAACGGCACCGCTGCTCAGGTGGGCTCGCCGACGATCTCGGTCCCGGCGAACCAGACGAGGTTCTTCTACTACCTCAAGGGCGACAAGCCGATGTGGACGCTCGTCCCGACCACCGCGCTGGAGTTCAAGCGCAACCGCGTCAAGAGCATCCAGCTCGGTGCGGACTTCCTCTCCCCGCTGCGGACCAAGGTCTCGCCTTACGCGGACCGTGGGCCCGGCCGTGATGCGGACCCGACCGACGGTGCGGACGGCAACGACTCGCTCGAGGTCGTGTTCGAGCACTTCCTGCCGCTGGCGGACCTGTGCGCGAAGCAGCTGCGCGAGGGCAACGACCGCGACGGCAACACGAGGATCCAGCTGACCTGGGCGGATTCGAATCTGGCCGGTCTGCAGGCCATCGTGTACCGCAAGGGCTTCGGCAACTACCCGATGTACGACAAGGGCACCACGCCGGGCTCGATCCCGACCGTGGACTCCACGGACACGCCCACGACGCTGGCGGGCAAGGGCTGGACGCTGACCGACGTCAAGAAGTCGGGCGACTTCGACGAGCCGACCGCTCGCGACTTCTACTACTACGTCGCGTTCGCGGTGGACAGTGTGCAGAACTGGCACTCGAAGCCGTCGCCCGTGACCGTGGGCACGCTCAACTACCACCTCGGTGACGTGGCGTGCGCGGATTGCAGCAGCGGCAAGCCGGGCGACAACCTGGTCACGAGCCTCGACATCAACATGCTGAACGCGTACTACGGAATGTCGGGCTCGGCCATCGGGAACGTGCGCTTCCTCGACATCGGTCCGACGACCGGCACCTCGGTGCACGATCGTCCGGTGGTGGACGGCCTCATCAACTTCGAGGACCTCTCGCTGGCGTCCATCAACGCCCAGCCGGTCGCCAACGGTGGCGCCTCGCGCGCCCGCCCGGCGGCTTCGGGCTCGGACGCGGTGGAGCTCATCGTTCCGGAGTCCGCTCCGGTCGGCGGTGAACTCGCGGTGCGTGTGAAGTTCGCGGGCACGGGCCGCATGCAGGCGCTCTCGGTGGGCCTGTCCTGGGATCCCATGGTCGTGGAGCCCGTCGGCCACTCGGCCGGTGACGTGGTCCTCGCGCAGGGCGGTCTGGTGTTCTCGCCGGCCCCCGGCACGGTGGACGGTGCGTCGTTCGCGGGCGCCGGCAACGGCCTTGTGGGCGAGGGTGACTTCGCCATCGTCCGCTTCCGCGTCAAGAAGGCGGGGGATGCGCGCATCGACGTGGCCCGCATCGAGGGTCGCGACGTGGAGAACCGCGAGGTCGAGGTGCCGTTCGCGCTGAGCCGCATCCAGGCCAAGGCGTACACGACGGCCTTCGCTCCGGCGATGCCGAACCCGTTCAACCAGCGCACGACCTTCCGCTTCACGCTGGCGAAGTCGGGTCGCGCGGATCTCGAGGTCTACTCGGTGGACGGCCGCCGCGTCCGCACGCTCACGAGCGGTGTGCGTGAGGCCGGCGAGTTCAGCCTCGAGTGGGACGGCCGTGACGATGCGGGTCGTGGTCTGTCCGAGGGCGTGTACTTCGCGCGCCTCGTGACCGCCCAGGGCACGCACACCCGCGTGGTGACGTACCTCAAGTAGCCGCATCCGCGCTCGCGGACACGACGGCCACTCGCCTTCGGGCGGGTGGCCGTTCGTGTGTCCCCACGCAAGTGAGGGTGGGGCCCTGATCCGGCCTCGCCACCCGCGTGCGCGCCGGTTCGTGGTGGGGCGGAGGTGGTGCGCTCGAGTCTCTGTGCCGCAACGGCTTGCGGGTGGAGGTGAAGGTGCCGTCTCAGCGGTCGCGGCGGGGGCGGCGATTGCCGCCGGCGGGCTCGGCCGCTAGACTGGCGGCTCAGCTTCTCCTTCGGGGCGGGGTGACAAGTCCCCACCGGCGGTACAGCCCGCGAGCCCCGGGCGCAGCAGGCCCGGAGCAGACCCGGTGTGATTCCGGGGCCGACCGTGACAGTCGGGATGGAAGAAGGGAAGCGTCATGCGGGACCGATCCAGGGCGGCCGTTCCACGGCCCGGCCCTCGGCCGTGCATGGCGTCGGAACACGCCCCGTGAACCGCACCGGGGCCCCATGACCGCACGCCTGACCCACGACCCGCAGACCGACGCGCGCCACATGCGCCGCGCCCTCGCGCTCGCCGAGCGCGGGCGGGGGCGCACCGCGCCCAATCCGGTCGTGGGTGCGGTCGTGGCACGTGCGGGTCGCGTCGTGGGCGAGGGCTGGCATCGCCTGGTCGGTGGACCGCACGCCGAGGTCGAGGCGCTCACCGACGCCGGGCGCGCGGCGCGCGGCGCCACCCTGTACGTGACGCTCGAGCCGTGCGCGCACTGGGGTCGCACCCCGCCGTGCACCGATGCGGTCATCGCGTCGGGCATCACGCGCTGCGTGGTCGCCATGCGCGACCCCGATCCGCGTGTGAACGGGCGTGGACTGCGCCGACTGCGGGCCGCCGGGATCGAGGTCGTGACCGGTGTCCTCGCCGACGAGGCGCATGCGCAACTCGCGGCCTACCGGCGCGCGCACGCCACGGGCCGTCCGCGCGTCACGTGGAAGGTCGCGTCCACGCTCGACGCGCGCATCGCCGATGCGCGTGGTCGTTCGCGTTGGATCACGGGCGCGGCCGCGCGCACCGACGCGCATCGCCTGCGTGCGGCCTCCGACGCCATCGTGGTGGGGGCGGGGACCGCGCTCGCCGACGACCCTCGCCTGACCGTGCGTCACGGGGTGCGCGGACCATCGCCGCTTCGCGTCGTGGTGGATTCGCGCCTGCGTCTGCCGCACTCGCTCGCGCTCTTCGGTCGCACGCTGGCGCGCGGCACCGTGGTGGCCTGCACGACCGCCGCCCCGAGCGCACGCGAGCGCGCGCTCGCCTCGCGCGGCGTCACCGTGTGGCGACTTCCGGCCGCGCGTGGGCACGTCTCGCCGGTCGCACTCGCCGAGCGGCTCGTACGCGAGGGGCGGCACGAGGTGAGGTGATGCTCGAGGGCGGCGCCACGCTGGGATCCGCGTTCCTGCGCGCCGGGCTCGTGCAGCGGCTCGTGCTCTACACCGCACCGCTCGTGCTGGGTGGTGGCCGGTCGTGGTGCGAGGGGCTCGACCGCGCGCTCGCGACCGCGACCCGCGGGCGCTTCACGCAGGCGACGCGCGTAGGCGACGACCTGCGTATCGCCGTGGACCTGGAGGACTGACCCGATGTTCACCGGACTGGTCGAGGAACTCGGGCGCGTGAGCGCGGTCGAGATGCGGCCCGAGGGTCGGCGGTTCTGGATCGCCGCCTCGAACATCACCGCCGACGCCGCGATCGGCGACAGCATCGCGTGCTCCGGTTGCTGTCTCACCGCGGTCGCGGTCGAGCCCGGGCGGTTCGCGGTCGAGGCCGTGCCCGAGACGCTCGCGCGCACCACGCTGGGCGATTGGCGCGAGGGCACGCCCGTGAACCTCGAGCGCTCGCTGCGCATGGGCGATCGGCTCGGGGGCCATCTCGTTCAGGGGCACGTGGACGCGGTCGGCACCGTGCTCGCCGTCACGCCCGAGGGCGACGGTTGCCGCGTCGCGATCGGGTATCCCGAATCCCTCCACCGGTTCGTCGCCATGAAGGGCAGCGTGACCGTGGACGGGGTGAGTCTCACCGTGGCGGGGCTGCACCCCGACCGGTTCGAAATCGCGTACATTCCGCACACGCTCGCCGTCACCACCGCCGGGGAATACCGGCCGGGGACGCGGGTGAACCTCGAAGTGGACCTGCTGGCCCGCTACCTCGCGCGCATGCTCGAGTTCCCGGGCGAGGGACGATGACCGTGACCCCCGTGACCACTGCCCGCCGTTCCCGGCCCGCGCCTTCCGCGCGTGCCCGCACCCGTCGTGAGGACGGTGTCATGATCGGCGTCGAGGAGGCCGTTCGCCGCATCGCGGCCGGACGCATGATCATCGTCGTGGACGACGAGGATCGCGAGAACGAGGGCGACATCGTGTTCGCCGCCGAGCACGCGACGCCGGCGCTCGTGAACTTCGCGGTCAAGCACTGCCGCGGCATCCTGTGCGCCGCGGTCTCGCCCGAGACCGCCGATCGCCTGGGGCTCAAGCTGCTCGTCTCCGACAACACCTCCAAGTTCGGCACCCCGTTCACCGAGTCGGTGGACGCGCGTCGCGGCACGACCACCGGCACCTCGGCGTTCGACCGCTCGCGCACGTTGCGCGCGCTCGCACGTCCGCAGTCCCGCGCCACCGACTTCGTGCGCCCGGGCCACATCTTCCCGCTGCGCGCGGTGCCCGGCGGTGTGCTGCGCCGCGCCGGTCACACCGAGGCCGCGCCCGACCTGTGCCGTCTCGCGGGTCTGAATCCCGCGGCCGCGGTGTGCGAGATCCTCGACGACGACGGTCACATGATGCGCCTGCCCGCGCTCAAGGCGTTCGCGCGTCGGCACGGGCTCGGCATCCTCACCATCCGCGACCTCATCGCGTGGCGTCGCCAGCAGGAGCAGCTCGTGCGCCCGTTGCTGCAGGTGCCGCTGCCCACGGCCGAGGGCGACTTCATGCTGCACCTCTACGAGAGCGTGCTCGACGGCGACCATCACATCGCGCTCGTGAAGGGCCGTCCGTCGGCGCGCAAGCCGTCGCTGGTGCGCGTGCACTCGCAGTGTCTCACCGGCGACGTGTTCGGTTCGCAGCGATGCGACTGCGGTCCGCAGTTGCACGCCGCGCTGCGCGCCATCTCCAAGCATGGCACCGGCGTGCTGCTGTATCTCCGGCAGGAGGGGCGCGGGATCGGGCTCGAGAACAAGCTGCGCGCCTACCAGCTGCAGGATCGCGGCTACGACACGGTGACCGCCAACCTCAAGCTGGGTTTCGCGGCCGACCTGCGCGACTACGGCATCGGCGCGCAGATCCTCGCCGACCTCGGCGTGCGCCGCCTGCATCTGCTCACGAACAACCCGCGCAAGGTGGTGGGGCTCGAGGCCTACGGGCTCACGATCGAGAAGCGCGTGCCCGTGCAGATGAAGCCCAACCGGCACAACCGTCGCTACCTCTCGACCAAGCGCGACAAGCTCGGGCACCTGCTCGAACTGGCGGGGGGTGGAGCGTGAGCACGCCCCGTTACGCCATCGTCGCGGCGCGCTGGAACGAGGACTACGTGCGCCGCTTGGTGGACGCCGCCCTCGTCACGCTGCGGTCGCAGGGTGTGACCGACGACCACGTCGTGATCACGTGGGTGCCGGGCAGCTTCGAGCTGCCGGTCGCCGCCGCCTGGGCGGCCGATTCGGGGAACGCGGACGCGGTGCTGGCGTTCGGGGTGCTCATCCGTGGCGAGACCGAGCACTTCCGTCTCGTGGCCGAGTCGGTGGCGCAGGGCCTGCAGCGGGTCGCGCTCGACACCGGCGTGCCCGTCCTCAATGGCGTCCTCGCGGTGCACAACACCTCGCAGGCGTTCGCGCGCAGCGGTGGCGATCACGGCAACATGGGTTCGCAGGTCGCGCTCGCGGCGGTGCAGATGGCCGCACTCGCGGTCGCGCAGCGGGGGCGGTCGTGAGCCCGCGCTCGACCGGGCGCCGGTTGGCGCGCGAGGCCGCGTTCCGGGTCGCTTACCAGGCTGACCAGTCGGGGGATTCGTACCCGGTGTCGTGGGAGCGCCGCCGACCCGAGGAGGAGGGGCTGGCGCCCGACCAGTTGGAACTGGTCGCCGACGTCGTCTCGTTGCTCGAGTCGCGCGGACCCGAGGTGGACGACGCGCTGCAGTCGGCGCTCGACGCCAAGTGGTCGCTGCCCCGTCTGGCCGTCACCGATCGCGCGGTGCTGCGCATCGCGGTCGCCGAACTCCTCGCGCGTCCGGGTTCGCCCGCGCGCGTCGTGCTCGACGAGTCCATCGAGATCGCACGCACGTTCGGCAGCGAGGAGTCTGGCAAGTTCGTGAACGGCGTGCTCGATCGTGTCGCTCGCACGCTGAGGCCGGACGAGTTCTGATGCTCCACGCCCTCCTGAGCGACGTGCACGGCAACCTCGAGGCGCTCGACGCCGTGCTCGCCGACCTCGCCACCCGCGAGGTGGCGGACGTCGCCTGTCTGGGCGACTTCGTCGGCTACGGCGCGTCGCCCAACGAGTGCGTGGAGCGCCTGCGTGGTCGCGTCGCGGTGGCCCTGCTCGGCAACCACGACGCCGCGGCCTGCGATCCGGCCGAGGCCGATTCGTTCACGCCCGCCGCCGCGACCGCGGCGCACTGGACCGCGGGCGTGCTCGCGCCCGATCATCGCGAGTGGTTGCGCGGGTTGTCGCGCCGCGCCCACTGGCACGGTGCGCTGCTCGTGCACGCGTCGCCCGCCGACACGGGCTCGTGGCCGTACGTGGTGGACGCCTTCGACGCGCAGAACGCGTTCGACGCTTGCGACGATGCGCTCGTGTTCGCCGGGCACTCGCACCTGCCGGTCGTGTTCGAGCGTGCCGGGACCGCGCCGCCGACCGCGACGCACGACGCGGTCGTGCGACTGCGCCCCGACCGTCGCCACCTCGTGGTGGTGCCGAGCGTCGGGCAGCCGCGCGACCACGACCCGCGCGCGGGTTACGTGCTCTGGGATGACGCCGCACGCACCGTGGAGTCGGTGCGCGTGGCCTACGACGTGGATGCCGCGCAGGCGCGCATCCGTTCGGCCGGACTTCCCCCGCGACTGGCCGACCGCCTGTCGCACGGGGTCTGAACGCAGGAGGGACGATGGCGCGCGCCTCGACGCTGGAGCACTGGGAGTCCTACTGGAAGGGCCATCAGCAGGACATCGACGACACCTACTCGACCGGCGGTCGCCTCGTGCGCGAGGTGCTGGCCGATGGTCCCGTCGAGGG
>JBEGJG010000180.1:0-5093 GCA_041184705.1 Candidatus Eiseniibacteriota bacterium | reverse complement strand
CCCGAGGCGAGGTCGCTCACCACGAAGCCCACCACGCCACCCGCCACGAACACGACCCACGTGCGCAGCGTTCCGTAGAGCTCGACCACCTCGTGCATGTAGCGCCACGTCACCACCATGTTGAAGAGCAGGTGCAGCAGGCTGCCGTGCAGGAAGATCGCGGTGAGCAGCGTCCACCACCGCCCCTCGGCGAGCGCGAACGCCCCCGTCATGCCGAGCGCGGCGAGCGCACCGCTCGACGGCGACAGGATGTCCATCATCCCGCGCATGCGCAGGATCGCGCGCGGGTCCACGAGCAGCGACACGATGTACAGCGCCACGCACGCGATCACGATGGCTTTGGCGAGCGAGAACCCGCCGAGCACGCGCTGCAGCGCGGGACCGTAGCCGAACATGCCCGGGTTGGGCTGCTCGCAGAACGGGCAGACGGATTCGTTCACGTCCACCAACCGCCCGCATCGCGGGCACACGACCGCACCGGTTCGTTTGCGCATGGTCGGTGAGGATACGCGGCCCGCCGAAGGCGCGGCAACGCGCGTTGCGTCCTGCACGCCCGCTCGGGCAGGCGGCACGAGCACTTGCACGCCAACGCACCCGACCCCACGCGGCGACCACGGGTTGCGGGGGTGGCCCGCCGCGAGGGCGTTGGCCCGACCCATGCAACACCCTCGGGTGCACCCGGAGACCCGCATCGTGTCCGAAACCATCCTGCACGCCCTCGTGTTCTGGCTCCCCGCGTTCCTGTTCTCGGTCACCGTGCACGAGGCGGCGCACGCGTGGGCCGCGTTGCGCTTGGGCGACCCGACGGCGTGGCTCGCGGGACAGGTCTCGCTCTCGCCGTGGCCGCACCTGCGCCGGTCCCCGATCGGCATGGGCGTGGTGCCGCTCGTGACCACGCTCGTGCAGGGCTGGACGATCGGCTGGGCGAGCGTGCCGGTGGATCCCGAGTGGGCCGAGCGCCACCCGCGCCGCGCCGCGCTCATGGCGCTCGCCGGACCTGCGGGCAACCTCGCGATCGCGCTCGCCGCGTTCGCCCTGCTGCGCGCGGGCATCGGGTTGGGCGTGTTCGAGGCCCCCGAGCAGGTCACCGTGCAGCATCTCGTGAGCAACGCGTTGCCGCCCGATCCGCTGCGGCTCGGCGACTTCATGGCCGAGGGGCTGTCGGTGCTGCTCGCGCTCAACGCGCTGCTGTTCGTGTTCAACCTGCTGCCGTTGCCACCGCTCGACGGGGCCGCGGCGATCGGGCTGATCCTGCCGGCGGGCGCGGCGCGCGCCTGGCGGGCGGCCGCCGCGGGTCCGGCGCTCGCGTTCGCGGGCATCCTGGCCGCGTGGCAGTTGTTCCCGGTGCTCGCCGCACCGGTGTTCGCGGCCCTCGTGCGCACCGTGCACCTCGTGCGCTGAGCGGCCCCGCGCGGGGTCCGGGCTTGCGCGCCCGGGCACGCCCGCGCATCATGACGTCCGTCCGTTCGGGGTGGTCCGCGGGAACGCCGCGGGCCTGAGAACACACCCGTCGAACCTGAACTGGTTCATACCAGCGTAGGGAAACGGCGACGCGCCCGGTCCGTCCGCGCACGTCCGCGCCGTCCCCTTCGCGGGCGGCGTCCCGCGACCCCCACGGTCGCGTGCTCCGCCCACGGAAGGCGTCGAGCCCATGTCCCACCCGCACGCCCTCGACTGGGCGATCCTCGCTCTCTACTTCGGCGCCCTCGGCGTCGTGTGGTGGCGTGGCCTGAGCGCACGACCCTCGACCGAGGACTACCTCGTCGCGGGCCGTCGCGTGACGCTGCCCGCGTTCGTCGCGACGCTGGTCGCCACGTGGTACGGCGGCATCCTCGGGGTCGGTGAGTACACCTGGCGCCACGGCATCTCGAACTGGCTGGTGTTCGGCGTGCCCTACTACCTCGGCGCGGCTGCGTTCGCGCTGTTCCTCGCCCGCCGTGCCCGGACCAGCGAGGTCCTGTCGCTGCCCGACGTGCTCGAGCGCGCCTACGGCCGCCCCGCGGCGCTGGTGGGCGCGGCCGCGGTGTTCGTCAACGCCGCGCCGGCCGCCTACGTGCTCGTGCTGGGCACGCTGTTCGCCACGCTGTTCGGCGGCCCGGGCTCGCTGTGGGTGGTCGCGGCCGCGGTGCTGAGCGTGTTCTACGTGGACCGCGGCGGGCTGCGCACGGTCATCCTCACCGACCGCGTGCAGTTCGTGCTCATGTTCGGCGGCTTCGCGCTGCTGCTCGCCTTCCTGATCGCGCGCCACGGCGGGCTGCCGTTCCTCGAGGCGCACCTGCCCGCGTCGCACTGGCACTGGAACGGCGGCAACGGCGCGGCCGCGGTGCTCGTGTGGTACGTCATCGCGCTCGGCACGCTGGTGGACCCGGCGTTCTGGCAGCGCGCGGCGGCGGCGCGCGACCCACGCGTGGCGCGCGACGGCGTGCTGTGGTCGATCGCGTTCTGGGCGCTGTTCGACCTCATGACCACCGCCTGCGGCCTCTACGCACGCGCGCTTCTGCCCACACTCGCCGACCCCGTGCTCGCATTCCCGCGACTCGCCGACCTCACGCTGCCACCGGTGGCACTCGGACTGTTCTACGTCGGCATGCTCGCCACGGTCATGAGCACCATCGACTCGTACGCGTTCATCGCCGCCACCACCGTGGGTCGCGACCTCGTGTGGCGCGTGCGCGGCGGCGACCCCGATCGCATCCCGGCGTGGTCGCGCGTCGGGCTGTGGGCGGCGACCGCGTTCGCGGCCGGACTCGCGCTCGCCAGCCCGAGCGTGGTGGACCTGTGGCGCGGCATCGGTTCGATCGTCGCGCCCACGCTGCTCCTGCCCGTGCTGCTCGCCCCCAGCGCCCGCCTGCGCCCGGGCCCGCGCGGCGCCCTGCTCACGCTGCTCGTCCCCGCCACGGTCACGCTCGCCTGGGTGCTGTACGCCCGCGTGAGCGGCCACCACCCCTTCGCCCTCGAACCCATCTACGCCGGGCTCGCGGCCTCGCTGCTCGCGTGGGCCGTCGCCCGCTCGCTCCGTCGGAGGATGCCGTCATGAAGCCCCCCCTGTCCCCGCTGCTCGCGCTCACGCTCGGCGTCGCGTGCGTCACGTCCGCACACGCCGCTGCCCCCGCACCCACCGACACGCTGGGGCGCGTCGTCGAGATGCCACCGGTCGAGGTGAGCACCGTGCGCGCCGGGACGCGTCCCGTGGTGGCGGTCTCGACGCTCGACCGCGCCGCACTGCGCGCGGTGAACTGGGGGCAGGACACTCCCATGGCGCTCGCGGCCCTGCCGGGCGTGTTCGCGTACTCCGACGCGGGGAACGGCATCGGTTACTCGTACCTCACCGTGCGCGGGTTCCCGCAGCGCCGCATCGCGGTGCTCGTGAACGGCGTGCCGCTCAACGACCCGCAATCGCACGAGGTGTACTGGATCGACCACCCCGACCTGCTCTCGGCCACCTCCGAGGTGCAGGTGCAGCGCGGCGTGGGGCCCGCGCTGTACGGCTCGGCCGCGATCGGCGGCACGGTCTCGATCGAGACCGGCCCCCTGCTCGAAGCACCGCACGCCGCGGTCGTGATGGGGGGCGGCTCGTACGGCACGCGCCGACTCGTGCTCGAGGGCGGATCGGGCCCGCTCGCCGGGGGTTGGCGGTTGTACGGACGCTACGCACGCATCGAGACCGACGGTTACCGCGAGCAGTCGTGGTCGCGGCTGTGGTCGTACGTCTTCGCCGCCGAGCGACGGTTCGGATCCCACGCGCTGCGCGCACAGCTCTACGGTGGGCCCGAGGAGACGCACCTGTCGTACCTCGCGCTGCCGCCCGCGGCCCTGCGCGGCGAGGTGACCGGCGACGTCGAGCGCGACCGACGCGCCAACCCGCTCACCTACGAGGGCGAACGCGATCGGTTCTTCGAGCCGCACTACCAGCTCGTCCATCGCTGGACGCCGCGGCCCGACGTGGCGTTCACGCAGACGCTGTTCGCGTTCGACGGTCGCGGGTTCTACGACGAGCGTCGCACGAACCGCGCACTCGCCGACTACCGCCTGCCGCAGTGGCTCACCACCGACACCACGTTCCTGCCGCGCGATCGCTACCTGCAGGACGCGAACGGCGCGATCGTGCTCGACGCGCAGGGCCGCGCCACGGTGGTGCGCTTCGACGTGACGCGGCGGCGCGAGGTGGTGAACCGGCAGTGGGGCTGGCTGCCGCGCGCCCGATTCGAGCACGCGAGAGGCGCGCTCACGGTGGGCGGTGAGCTGCGCGCGCATGACGGTCGTCACACGGGTGCGGTGCTGGCCGGCGACCCGCTGCCGAGCGGCACGCCGGACCCGTGGGCCTACTACGACTACCACCCGCGCGTGCTCAACGCCTCGCTCTACGCGCGCGAGGAGTGGGACCTCTCGCCGCGCTGGCGCGTCACGGCCGACCTCGCGTGGCGGCACGCGCGCTACTCCATGCGCGACGATCGCTTCGACGGCGTGCGGTTCGATCAGGGCTGGAACTTCGGCCTGCCGCGCGTCGCCGTGTCGTGGCAGCCGGAGCCGCGCCTGCAGGCGTTCGCGTCGTGGGCGTGGGCGAGCCGCGAGCCCGCGTTCCGCGACCTGTACGACGCCGAGGGCCCGGGCTCGGTGCCGCTGTTCGGCACGCGCGACCCCGTGACCGGCGTGTGGAGCGACCCGCTCGTGCGCCCCGAACGCGTGCACGACTGGGAGTTGGGCGGCACGTGGCGCGACGGGGGGCTCACGCTGAGCGCGGCACGACTGGGAGTTGGGCGGCACGTGGCGCGACGGGGGGCTCACGCTGAGCGCGCACGCCTACCGCATGGACTTCCGCGACGAGCTCGTGTTCGCCGGTCGCTTCGACACCGATCTGGGCTACGCGGTGCTCGCCAACGCCGCGCGCTCGGTCCACCAGGGCCTCGAGTTCGCGGGGCGCGTCGAGCGCCCGCTCGCGAACGGGGCCACCGCGGCGGTGGACGGCAACCTCACGCTGGGCGACCACCGCTTCGTGGAGTACGTGGAGCGCTACGGCCCCACGCCCGCCGACGAGGTGCGCTACGACGGCAACCCGCTCTCGGGCTCACCGGCCACGCTCGCCAACACCGGGG
>JBEGJG010000179.1:0-5025 GCA_041184705.1 Candidatus Eiseniibacteriota bacterium | reverse complement strand
AGCAAGAGCCCCTCGGCCACCCGGCCGAGGGGCTCTGCTCATCTTTCCCGGACCACGCCCTTACTTCGCGGGTCCCGCCCCCTTCAACCCCAACTCCCGCCAGGTCTCCGGTTCCACCGGGCCCGGGCTACCGTCCATCAGGCTCGTGGCCGAGGCGGTCTTGGGGAACGCGATCACGTCGCGGATCGAGTCGCGGCCGCCCAGCAGCATCACGATGCGGTCCAGGCATGCCCGCGTGCGGCGGTGAGGCGTAGCGGTAGGCCTCCAGCAGGAACCCGAACTTCTCGTGCGCCTGCTCGGCGGTCAGGCCCGTCACCTTCATGACGCGCTCCTGGATGTCGGGACGGTGAATACGCACGCTGCCCGATCCCAGCTCGTTGCCGTTCAGCACCACGTCGTACAGCTGCGCGTACACCTTGCCCGGGTCCGTCTCCAGGTAGTCCAGATGCTCGGGGTTCGGCATGGTGAACATGTGGTGCTTGGGCTCCCAGCGCTTCGCGTCGTCGTTGTACTCGAACAACGGGAACTGGCGCACCCACAGGAACCGCCACTCCTGCTCGGCGCCCGTCTTGCCCAGCAGGCCGCGCTTCTCCAGCTCCACCTGCCCCAGCTGCGACCGCAGCACGCCCAGCGCCTTGCACGTGCGCTCCCACGGGCCGTTCGTGAACACCACCGCGTCGCCGTCCACCGCGCCCACCGCGGCCAGGAACTCGTCGAGCAGCGCCCCGGGGAAGATCACCTGCTGCTTCTCGCGGTCGGCCGCCTGCACCTTGAAGAACGTCAGGCCGCCGGCGCCGGCCGACTTCACCACGTCCTCGTACTTGCGCAGCTGCGTGCCGCTGATCTCGGCGCCGCCGGGGATGCGCATGGCCACCGCGATCCCGCCCGGCGCCTTGGCGCCGTTGGCCACCACGTTGCGCGGGCTCTGCGCGCACAGCGCGGTCACGTCCACGAACTCCAACGCGAACCGCAGGTCGGGCTTGTCGCTGCCGTAGGTGCGCATGGCCTCGTCGTACGTCACGCGCGGGAACGGCGTGGGCAGCTCCACGCCCAGCGTCTCACGCCACAGCGACGCGAACATGCCCTCCACCACGTCGAACACGTCGTCCTCGGTCACGAAGCTCATCTCGAGGTCGATCTGCGTGTGCTCGGGCTGCCGATCGGCGCGCAGGTCCTCGTCGCGCAGACACCGCGCCAGCTGGAAGTAGCGGTCGCAGCCCGCGATCATCAGCGTCTGCTTGTACAGCTGCGGGCTCTGCGGCAGCGCGTAGAAGTCGCCGTGGTGCACGCGGCTCGGTACCACGTAGTCGCGCGCGCCCTCGGGCGTGGGCTTCACCAGCATGGGCGTCTCGATCTCGAGGAAGCCCCGACCACTCAGGTAAGCGCGCGCCGCCATGGCCGCGCGGTGCCGAAGCGCCAGCAGGCTCGCCAGCTCGGGACGCCGCAGGTCGAGGTAGCGGTACTTCAGCCGCAGGTCCTCGCTGGCCAGCATGCGCTCCTCGTTCACCTGGAACGGCAGCGGCTCGCTCGCCGACAGCAGCTTGAGCTCGCGAATGTCCACCTCGATCTCGCCCGTGGCCAGGTCGGGGTTGCGCGCGTCGGCGGGACGCTCGTTCACCACGCCGCGCACCGCCACCACGAACTCGTTGCCCAGGCGCGAGGCGCGCTCGAGCAGCTCGGTGCCGCCGGTCTCGGGGTGGAACACCACCTGCGTCAGACCATGACGGTCGCGCAGGTCCACGAACAGCACGCCGCCGTGGTCGCGCGAGCGGTGCACCCAACCCATCAGCGTCACCGTCGCGCCCGCGTTGGCGCGTCGCAGCTCACCGCACGTGTGACTCCGCCGCCAGTCGCCGAGTCCCTCGATCCCCTGAGCCACCGTTCCGCTCCTTCCCGCGTCAGCCGCGACGGCGTGCGATCTCGGCCGCCAGCGCATCGCGCCGCACCGCCGTCTGCTCGCCCGCCTTGGAATCCTTCAGCATCACCTCGCCGCGGGCCCATTCGTCCTCGCCGGCGATCACCACGAAACGCGCACCGGCCTTGCCGGCGGCCTCCATCTGGTTCTTGAAGCTGCGCCCTTCCACGTCGCACTCCGTGCGCACCGTTCGGCGCAGCTCGCGCACCAACGCGGTCACGCCCGCACGCGTGCCCTCGCGCGCCACCACGTACACGGTGTCCTCGCTGGTCACGGCCAGCCCGCGCTGCTCCATCACCAGCATGGCGCGGTCCAGCCCCACCGCGAACCCCACGCCCGGCGTGGGCGGCCCGCCCAGCTGCGCGATCAACCCGTCGTACCGCCCGCCACCGCCCAGCGCGCTCTGCGCGCCCAGCGACGGGTCGTGCACCTCGAACGCGGTGCGCGTGTAGTAGTCGAGCCCGCGCACCAGACCGTGGTCCACCGTGTACGACACGCCCGCGGCGTCCAGCCCGGCCAGCACGGCCTGCCAGTGCTCGCGGTCGGCGTCGTCGATCACGTCGAGCATGCGCGGCATGCGATCGGCCACCTCGGCCAGCACCGCCAGGTCGCCCTCGGACTTCGTGTCGAGCACGCGCAGCGGGTTCACCTCGAGTCGCTTGCGCGAGTCCTCCGACAGTCGCTCGTGGAACGGCGCCAGCAGCTCGCGCAGGCGATCGCCGTAGGCCGCGCGCGACGCGGGCTGCCCCACCGAGTTCACCTTCACGGACAGCCCGGTGAACCCCCACGCCTCGTACAGGTCCACGAACAGCGCGATCATCTCCACGTCGGCGCCCGGCGCGGCCGAGCCCACCAGCTCGCAGTTCACCTGCGAGAACTGCCGGTAGCGCCCCTTCTGCGGCCGGCCGTAGCGGAACACCGGCCCCATGCTCCACAGCCGGTGCACGCGCGCACGCCCGCCCAGACCCTGTTCGAGGTACGCGCGCATGACACCCGCGGTGAACTCGGGACGCAGCGCCAGCTCGCGCTCGCCCAGGTCGGTGAAGCGGTACATCTCCTTCTGCACCACGTCGCTCGACTCACCGCTCGTGCGCGCGAACAGCTCGAAGTCCTCGAACATGGGCGTGCGCAGCTCGCCGAACCCGTAGCGATCGAGCACGCCGCGCGCGCGGTCCTCGGCCCACCGCCAACGCGCGGTGTCCTCGGGCAGCAGGTCGCGCGTGCCGCGCGGGGCCTGGTGCTTGGGCGCCATGGCTAGACCCCTCCCCGGCGCCGTTCCAGCGCCATGCCGATGCCCTGCGCCAGCACGGCGCCGGTCGCATCGGCGATCCAGTCGTAAAGGTCCGAGAACCGCCCGGGCACGGTGGCCTGGAACCGTTCGTCGGCCGCGCCCACCGCCGCCACCGCGATCGCCGCCAGCACCGCACGCTTGAGCGGCGGCGCGGTCGGCCACGTCACCGCCGCGGCGCGCCACACGAGCAGTCCCAGCGCACCGTACTCGCACACGTGCGCGATCTTGTCGCGCAACTCGAACGTGCCCGGCAGGCTCAGCGACGGCTGCGAGCTCAGCACGAAGATGAGCGCCACGTAGGCCGCCACCGCCGCCCAGCGCGCCACGAGCGTACGACCGTCGTTCATGCGTCGCTCGCCGTGCGTCAACCGGGCCTCCGGGGTAGGGACCAGCCACCTGTGGGTTCTTGGAACGGCGGAAGTTAGCACGCCCGAGGGGGGTGGCGCACCGCGCGACGGACGCGGCCCCGGGCGCTTGACGCCCCCCTGCCGCGGGGCTAGATTCCGCTGCCCTCGGTTTGCGGGTGCCCCTTGCCCCCGCGCGCTGCGCCGCTAGCTCAATTGGCAGAGCAACTGACTCTTAATCAGTAGGTTGAAGGTTCGATTCCTTCGCGGCGCACCATCTTCCCGAGCGCATGGGCTGAGCCCTCGTCCGCGCTCGACCGCCCCGCTCCGTGCACGATTCCCGCACGCGACGCGGGGCGTTCTCATGCCCGGTCCCGCCCGGTCCCGCCGCGAACGCGCGTTCTCCCCCGCACGCACAGCCGACCCGGCCCCACGACGGGGAGCGGCGAGCGAGCGCGCTCACGACACGCGCGCTCTATAGGAGGCGAGCGCGGGCGCACGTGCGCGCGCGCGCGAGGGCCCGGCCTACCACCCGCACGCGAAATCACCTCTTGCGGACGCTCCGGCACCCTGTGCTATACGAATCCCACCCCCGCGTTCCACACGCGGTCGCGGCGGGTGATCCCCACGAGGCTCCTGGATCGGCGGTGCGCGCACACCGTCCCGTCATGGCAGGCCCTCGTCGCCCCGAACGGTGCCCCGCATCCGAACGCCCCTAGCGTCGCGATGCCCGCACACGACGGGTTCGGTTCGCACTCGCATCACCCACGGGCGTCGCCTCCGCCCGGGGCGTACCGCGGACTCCCGCACCGGGGGTCCGCAAGACGTCCACCCATCCGTCCCACCGCGCGGCTCGCGTCGGTGGGCACGAGAGGTCGCCATGCTCTACGCGTTGATGGTCATGAGCCCCGAGGGCTTCCCCGACTTCACCCGGTCGGATCGCGCAACGCTCGACCTGCGCTTCATGGGACCGCGGTCCCGGCAGCAGGTCCGACGTGGTCGTCGGGTGCTCGTCTACGAGCAGCGGCACTCCGCGTGGATCGGGGTGCTCGACATCCTCGACGTGTCCGCGCAGCTGCGGAACGACGCGAGCATGCGCTTGAGCGTCCTGAAACAGGCGTGGATGCCGCCGGATCGCGGGGTGTCCATGCGCGACCCGTACTACCCGCTCGGACTCACCCGCAAACCCCGAGCCGAACGCGGCCGCGTCCCCTTCCCGCCCTACTTCCGGAAGGGGCCGCCTGTGCTGGCCGAGTTCCCCGCACACGCTGGGGCGTTCCTGCACTCCGTCCTCGTCGGGCGCGGAGTGGACTGAGGCCTCCGAGCCACAGGCCGTCCCACCTCGACGGCCCCGCACCACCGCACACCCCGCGCGCGTCGCCCTACCACCACGCCCACAGCAGCACGAGCAGCGCGCCGCACGCGGTCCACAGTGCGGCGCGCAGCGCACCCGGCACCTCGCGTTCGGGCAGCGG
>JBEGJG010000178.1:4919-5465 GCA_041184705.1 Candidatus Eiseniibacteriota bacterium | reverse complement strand
CTGGCGCCGTTCGAGAACATCAAGCGTTTCGCGTTGCTCGAGCGCGACCTGAGCGCCGACGCCGGTGAGCTCACGCCCACCCTCAAGGTGCGCCGCCGCGTCGTGTCGCAGACGTTCGCCGAGACCATCGAGTCCCTCTATTCCGGGCCCGCGCCCGGCAAGGATTGACCCGCAGCACCCTCTACCCCTCAGGAGAAGCTTCCCATGCACATCCCTCGAAGCCTGCGGGCGCTCGCGTTGCTCGCGTGCCTCGCTCCGGCCACCGCGAACGCGGCGGGCTACTCGATCTACGAGCAGGGCGCCGCGGCGCTCGGCATGGCCGGGGCCTACGTGGCCTCGGCGAACGACGCCACCGCGCAGTTCTACAACCCGGCCGCGATGGTGAACCTGAAGGGTCGCCAGTTGTCGGTGGGCGGCACGTGGCTCTCGACGTACAACAGCTTCGCCGGCGAGGACCCGTACCCGGGCACCGGCGTGGTCGAGGAGATGAACCGCGGCAACTTCTTCCCGCCCACGATGTACTGGACGAACCGCTTCCGGGAGTCG
>JBEGJG010000178.1:0-4847 GCA_041184705.1 Candidatus Eiseniibacteriota bacterium | reverse complement strand
GTGGACGCCTCGTTCAGCCTCGCGTGGCGCATGAGCCCGAACTGGTCGGTGGCCGGTGGTCCGAACCTGCGCATGGCGAAGGTCGAGCTCAACCAGATCGGCACCTTCCTCGGCACCGGCGGTGAACCCATCAACGTGAGCCGCGCCCAGCTCACCTCGGAGTTCGAGCGCGGCATGGGCTGGCACGCCGCCATCCACGGCACGCCGTGGAAGCAGTGGCGATTCGGCGCCGCGTACCGCAGCAAGGTCGAGGTGGACGTCGAGAAGGGCCGAGCCAAGTTCACCCAGATGCTCACGGGTGACCCGGTGCTCGACGGCACGATCGCCGCGGGCCTGCCGCCCGAGCAGGACGCGAAGACCAAGCTGGTCTTCCCGGCGCAGCTCGTGTTCGGGTTCGCATGGGACCCGGCCCCGGGCTGGACGTACGAGATCGACGGCGTGTGGTCGCAGTGGTCGTCGTTCGCCGAGCTGCCGCTCGATTTCGCGACGAGCAACGAGCTCGATCAGGTGATCCGGGAGGATTACGCCGACCAGATGGCCGTGCGCGTGGGCGCCGAGCACCGACTCGACACCTGGACCTATCGCGCGGGCTACTACTTCGACGCGGCCGCCGCGCCCGTCGAGTCAGTGACGCCGCTCCTGCCCGACGCCAGCCGTCACGGTGCGACGCTCGGGTTCGGGCGTCGCTTCGGCAAGTGGACGCTCGACGCCTACAACCTGTTCCTGTTCGTCGAGAAGCGCTCCACCGAGGGTCGTGAGCGCGACGGCTACAACGGCGTCTACAAGTCCTACGTCAACGCGCTCGGGGCGACCCTGGCGTACCACTGGTGAGAGGGGGAACGAACATGAAGACGTCCCTGCGCATCCGCCTGGGGGTCCTGCTCGTCCTCGCCGCCGCACTCGCCGGCTGTGAGGGTCCGTGCTCGACCATCAAGAGCATCAACGGTCCGCAGCTCGAGGCCAACGGTGTGGACCTGAGCCGCTACGTGGCGGTGGGCACCAGCCTGTCCGCGAGCTACATGTCGGGTGGCATCGTGGATCGCCACCAGGTGAACTCCTTCCCGGCCCTCGTCGCCCAGCAGATCGGCAAGACGGTCTCGATCGACGGCGGTTCGGGCAGCTTCACGCAGCCCACGGTCAACATGGACGGCATCCCGGCTCTGACCGAGGTGAAGTCCTACCGCCCGCTCATCGTGAACAACACGGGGCGCACGACGGGCGCGCCGACCAACTTCTCGCAGAACCTGCCCTACCATAACCTCGGCATCCCCGGCGCGGTCGCGCTCGATCTGGTGGACACGACCCACTACGACCAGACGGCGGCTCCGGTGTTCCGCACCAACTTCACCTACTTCAACCTCATCCAGCGCAATCGCGGCTCGTTGCTCGCGCAGGCGCTGTCGCTGGCGCCGACGTTGCTCTCGATCGAGTACGGCGCTAACGAGGTTCTGGGGCCCACGACCTCGGGCGTGGCGCCGAACAACGCCACCAACTCCGGGTACGCGGCGATCATGACGGCGGCCCTGAACACCATCCACACCGCGTCACCGAACACGCGCGTGGCGGTGTTCAACGTGCCCGACGTCACGAGCATCCCGTTCTTCACCACGTTCCCGCCGGCGACCGTCAACGCCACGACGGGTCTGCCGATGGCGCTGGTGGGGGCGAACGGCCCTCTCGAACCCAACGACCTCGTGCTGCTCACGGCGGGTTCGCTGCTCGCGACGGGCACCGGCATCCCCACGGGTGGGGCGAACTTCGTGAACCCGGCCGCGCCGAGCAACGGCCAGCCCCTGCCGGAGTCGGTCATCCTGCGGGCCTCGGAGGTGACGCTGGCGCAGGCCGAGATCGACCAGATCAACGCGGTGGTGGATTCGGTCGCGGCCCGTCCGTTCGTGGCGAAGGTGGACATCCACGACTACTTCGCCGACATCGCTGTGAACGGTCTGCGCATCGGTGCGAACGACTACACCACGGACTTCATCACCGGTGGTCTGTTCAGCCTCGACGGCGTGCATCCCAACCCGCTCGGCTACGCGCTCATGGCGAACCGCATGATCGAGGCCGTGAACGCACGCTTCGGGTGCACCATCCCGCGCGTGAACCCGGCGCAGTACGCCACCGCGAAGGCCTCCACGGCCCGTCCGGCGGACCTGCCGCGCTATCCGGGTGCGATCGAGGGCCTCGACGAGAGCCTCGACCTCGCGCTGCCGTTCCGGAGCCGACGCTAGGACGAAGGATTGCAGACACGAGGGGGCGGAGCCGCGAGGCTCCGCCCCCTTCGTGCATCCCTCGCGCGACTCACTCCGTGCCGGGTGGCGGGGTGGCCGCGCGGATCATCGCGGCGATCCGACGGAACCAACCCCCGACGCGCTCATGGTAGCCGGGGGTGCGCTCCACACCCTCGTGTCCGGCCTCGGGCAGCGTCCAGCGGTCGATGCGCGACAGGCTGCGTCGCGTCACGTCCTGCGTCACCACCACCGGCCAGACCTCGTCCTTCATCGCCAGCGTGACGTGCAGCGGCACCACCAACCGACCGACCGCGGCACCGGGCTCGTCGGCGGTCTCCACGAGGAAGCGATGCCGCTCACGCGCCCCGGGGACCTGCGCGAGCCCACTCGTGCGCAGCAGCTCGTTGAGCGTGCGGAACAAGCCCTCGCAGGCCACCGCGTCCACGTTGTCGCGCGACCGCGCCGCGACCGCGACCGCCACCGCACCACCCAACCCCTGCCCCCACGCGAACACCGGCCGCCCCTTCGCGCGACCGCGCGCGTAACGCACCGCACCCTCACCGTCGTTCACCCAACGCGAGGCGTACACGAGCGTGACGAGCGTGTCGGCGGCCCCGGGCCCGGCGGGCCCGAAGTCGCGGTAGTCGAACGTGAGCACGCTGAACCCCTGCTGGACGAAGCCCGGCACCACGAACGACAACAGGTCGCCCATGTTGCCGTGCTCGCGCCCGAACAACACCAGGACCGGCATGTCGGGACGGCCCTCGAACCACCAGCCCGAGAGCGGCGCGGAGTCCCGCGTGGACTCGAACGAGACCGACGACGACTCGAGCCCGGTCGCCGACGGCATCATGGCGTAGTGGTCCGAAGGGGTGACCGCATGCGCGGGGGCGGCGAGCAGGCCCGCGAGCAGCGCCACGATCGCGAGCCTTCTCATGCGACCCCCAAGCGGGCGCCGATCTCGGCGCGCACGAGCGAGGTCGGCAGCATGCCGCTGGCGAGGAACGCACCGTGGAAGTCGTGCAGGTCGAAGCGGGCGCCGAGTTGCTGTTCCATCTCGGCGCGCAGCGCGAGGATCTGCAGCTTGCCGATGAGATAGCTGAGAGCCTGCGTGGGAGCGAGGCAGTAGCGTCGCACCTCGCGTGCGGCCGTGTCGGGGTCCATGTCGAGCTCGTCCACGAGCATCTGCGCGGCCTGCGGCGGCGTCATGCGGCCGGTGTGCAGACCGATGTCGAGCACCACGCGGCAGGCGCGGAACAACGCGTCCCGCAACTGGACCAGCCGCGTGGCGGGATCACCGGTGTAGAACCCCTGCTGCCACATGACCTCCTCACAGTAGAAGGCCCAGCCCTCGGCGACGAGATCGCTGTGGACGATGCGGCGAAGGCGGGTCGCGGCCTGGTTGGCGTGCCCGATCTGCAGATGGTGCCCGGGATAGCCCTCGTGGACCGCGATGATGGGGATCGCCGCGAGGCAGTGCATGCCCAGCTGCACGGCCTGATCCTCGCGCGAGCGCCGCAGGTCCACCGGGGTCACGTAGAAGAACCCCGCGGCGTCGGGGTCGAACGGCGCCGGCCCCTGATAGGCCGCGAACGGGCGCAGGTTGCGCTCGAACACCGGCGTGTCGAGCACCTCGAGACGGTCGTGCGCCGGGAGCGGCGCGACGCGATGGTCCACCACGAACCGGCGCGCGCGATCGAGCTCGGACAGGTACGCCTCACGCAGCCATGCCGCGTCGGGGACGCGGCGACGGGCCTCGGCCACCTGCTCGCGCCACGACCGCGACGGATCGAGGCGACGGGCCTCCTGCTCGAGGAGCGTGCGCGTGTGCGTGACGTGGTCGCGACCCACCTGCTCGAGTTCGGCGCAACCGACCGGCAGCATGTGCTCGCGCTCGAGCTTGAAGTTCATCCAGCGCTCGCCGATGGCGAACGTGCCGCCGGCGCGCGGGCGCAGCGTGCGATCCATCCAGTCGTGGAACTGCAGGAAGCCCGCGCGGGCGCGCTGACCGGCGTGCTCGAGGCGCTCGGCCTCGCCCGGGAACGAGCGCAACAGTGTGCGCACGACCTCGTCCACGAACGCGGGGCCCTGCGCCGCCATGTCGAGCGCGGACTCGAGGACCAGCGGCGCCACCATGCCCAGATTGGGCTTCACGGACTCGAGGTAGACCGGGATCGCCATGAGGCGCGCGACCACCGCCTCCTTGCGCTCGTCGAGCGGGGCGAACGATCTCGCGAGCAGCAGGTGCACGCTGTCGAAGGCCCGCTCCAGGTAGAGCACCGGGTTGCGCTGCGGGACGCGCACCTCCTCGAGGTCCGAACGCAGCCCCGCGATGCGCGTCCGCAGCAACGCGAAGTCCATGCGCGGCTCGAGCGGCAACTCGGCCCACGGCACCGTGGCCACGAGCCGCTGGTCGAGGTCGCGCAGCCAGGCGGCGCGCGCCTCGAGCCCGGACGGCGAGTCGTCGGGCAACAACAGGTCGTAGTCGTGGATGCCCGCCTCGGTCGCGGCGACCGGGTGGTGCTTCATGAAGAGCTCGACGAACTCCTCACTGAGGGCGTTGAAGGTGCGAACGGTCTCGATCATGCGTTCCGGGGCTGGGGGTCGGGCCGCGAG
>JBEGJG010000177.1:0-4876 GCA_041184705.1 Candidatus Eiseniibacteriota bacterium | reverse complement strand
GGCGTGAGCAGCTTGCTCAGGTACAGAGCGGTCGCCTCACCGTTCACGTTGGGGTTGGTCGCCAGGATGACCTCGCGCACCTCGCTGCCGCGCAGACGCGCCAGCAGCTCGCGGATGCGCAACTGCTCGGGGCTCGTGCCCTCGAGCGGCGAGAGCGCGCCGCCCAGCACGTGATAGCGCCCGGTGAACTGCCCGGTGCGCTCGAACGCGAGCACGTCCACGGGCTGCTCGACCACGCACAGCACGCGCGGGTCGCGGCGAGGGTCGCCGCACAGCGCGCACGGATCGGTCTCGCTGAAGTTGCCGCACGTGGTGCAGAACCCCACGCGCTCACGCACCTCGCGGATGGCGTCGGCCAACCGCAGCGCGTCCTCCTTGGGCACGCGCAACAGGTGCAGCGCCAGACGCTGCGCGCTCTTCAGGCCGATGCTCGGCAACTTCTCGAGCTCGGCGATCAGGCGTTCGAGGTAACGGGAGCTGTACACGTGGCGCGCGTCAGAAGGGCAGGTTGAAGCCGCCGGTGACCTTCGAATAGGCCTCCGACATACGCTCCTGCGACGTGCGCTGCGCCTCGGCCATCGCCGTCATGATGAGGTCCTCGAGGAGCGTCACGTCCTTCTCGTCGAGCGCCTTGGGCGAGATCTCGATGCTCTGCAGCATCTGCTTGCCGTCCACGACCACCTTCACGAGGCCGCCGCCGGCGGTCGCCTCGTGGCGGTCCTCGGCCAGCTTGCCCTGCAGCTCGTTCATCTGCTTCTGCATGCGCTGCGCCTGCTTCACCATGTCGCCGAAGCTCTTCATGCGCGTTCCTTCCCTCTCGTGGGCGTGTCGCCCGAGGTGCGTTCGCCGCCGGGCGCGGGCCGGGTGACGGCCACACCGTCGATGGCGGTGACGAGTTTGCGGATGATGTCGTCGAAGTCCACGTCGCGCGCCGCCTCGCGGCGGGCGATCGTCTTGGCGCGGGCGCCCCCCATGATGCGCAGGGCGATCGGCCGCCCGAAGGCGCGCCCCAGCTCCTCGACCACGATGGGACGTTGCTCGGGGTTGTCCACCACGGCGCGCTGCAGGTCGTCCATGGCGAGCACCAGCGTGTCCCCCGCGAGCCCGACCAGCGTGCTCTCCTCGAGGAAGGCGCCGAGCATGCGCTTGCGGGTGTTCACCTCGGCGATGACACGGGCCCACGTGGCCTCGGTCTCGGGGGTGAGCACGGGCTCGCCGACCTCGGCCGAGGGGGCCGCGGCCGCAGCGGGCGTGCGCGCCGGCGGCGCCGGTGCGACCGGTGCCGTGGCGGGTGCGACGGGTGCCGCGGGCGCGATGGCCTGCGCGGGCGTGAAGCCCAGCGCCGGCCGGGGCGCGGCGGGTGCGGCCTCGGGGGCGACCGACGGCGCATCGCCGCGCGGACCGCGGGACGGCGGGGCCGCAGCGCGCGCGGGCGGTTGCGCGATGGCGGACACCGAGCCGCCGCCCAACCGCTTCTCGATCGACTCGAGTCGGTCGATGAGCGCGGCCAGCGTGTCGGCGGGCTCGAGCGTGGCCATCTGCAGCAGCGCGGCCTCGAGGTGAACCATGGGCTGCGGCGAATCGCGCATGGGCCACTGGCACTCGGCGGCGATGCGCATGAGGCGCAGCAGATCGGTCTCGGCCCACGACTCGCCCTGTGACTTGAGGCGCGTCAGGTCCTCGTTGCTCGCGGCCACCAGCTCGTGCCCCTGCCCCGGATCCACCTTGATCACGAGCACGTTGCGGAAGTGCTCGGCCAGACCCTCGGCGAGCTCGCGCGGGTCCTGCCCGCGCGCGAACGCCTCGTGCAACTGGCGCAGCGTGGCCTGCGGATCGCGAGCGACCACGGCGTCGGCGAGCCGGAAGAACACCTCGCGGTCGGGGATCCCGAGCACGCGGCGCACCACGGTCTCGTCGATCACGGGCTCGCCGGAGGACACCACCTGATCGAGCGCCGAGACCGCGTCGCGCATGGAGCCCTCACCCTTGTGGGCGATGAGCAGCGCGGCGCCGTCGGTGAGCTCGAACTTCACGCCATCGGCATCGGCCGCCTCGCGCGAGCGGATCTCGATGAGGCGATCGGCCACGCGGCGGATGGGCACACGCGCGAAGTCGAAGCGCTGCGTGCGCGAGCGGATGGTGTCGGGCAGCTTCTGCGGGTCGGTGGTCGCGAAGATGAACACGAGGTGGGCCGGCGGCTCCTCGAGCGTCTTGAGGAGCGCGGCGAAGGCGTCGTTCGAGAGCTGGTGCACCTCGTCGATGATGACGATGCGGAACCGGCCCGCGGTGGGCGCGAACCGCACGCTCTCGCGCAGCGCCTGCACGTCGGCGATGCCGCGGTTGCTGGCGCCGTCGATCTCGAGCACGTCGAGCGAGGTGCCGGCGGCGATCTCGGTGCACACCGTGCAGGTGCCGCACGGCTCGACGGGCCCCGTCGCGCCACCCTTGCGTGCACCCTTGGCGGACTTGGCCGCCGTGGCGCCGGTGTTCGGGCAGTTCAGCGCCTTGGCCATGATGCGCGCGCTGGTGGTCTTGCCGACGCCGCGGGCGCCCGTGAACAGGTAGGCGTGCGCGATGCGGTCGGCGGCGAGGGCGGCCGAGAGCACCTGCGTGACATGGTCCTGCCCCACGAGGTCCGAGAAGACCTGCGGCCGGTACTTGAGCGTGAGCGCGCGATGGGCCATGGGACCGTGCCGTGGGAGGCGTTACGCGGACGCGCGGCGGAGGGCCGGGACCGGGACTGCTCGTACCGCCGTGGTAAGAGGGCCAGGGGACCAGCGGCACACCCGAAGGTTTGCTTACCGCTGCTACCTTCCGGTCCTGACGGGGTTCACAAGTCCGGGTTGCGCTGGGCCTGGCCCAAACCCTGAGGGAATGGTGGAGATGATCGGGATCGAACCGACGACCTCCTCGTTGCGAACGAGGCGCTCTCCCAACTGAGCTACATCCCCACCCCAATGGTTCCGCCGCCCGGGTCGGCGCGCCAACGGCGCGCGGACTCCCCGTGAGCGGCGAGCGGCGGGGATACTAACAGGCCCCCCGAGGGGGTCAAGTCCCGCGCCGTGCCACTTCCAGCATGGTCGGGAACGCGACGCCGCGCAGCCCCGCGAGCAGCCCGTCCAGCCCCGCCACGGCCTCGTCGTCCATGATCTCGTGGTGCAACTCGATTCCCGCGTATCCGTCACGGGCGAGCCGCTCCCGGACCTCGGTGAGCGTACCGTCCCAGGGTCGGTGCAGGGTGACCGGCTTCCACTGCACGGGGTCGGTGGTCATGAGCACGAACGGCACGCGCGGGTCGCGCGGGGTGCTCGAGGTCTCGATGACGGAGATGCCGGCGAACCCGGATTCGGCGAGCACGTCGAGCCCGAGCTGCCCGCAACGGTCGAACGGCGGCACGAACACGGTGTCGAACATCGCCCCGAAGCGCTCCTCGAGCAGCGCACGCCCCGCGAGCAGGTCGTGACGCTGATCGGCCGCGGAGCGTTCGTCACCGAACTCGAACTTGCGCTTGTCGGTGCCGTGGTTCACGTGGCGGTAGCCGTGCTGCTGCACCGAGACGCGCGCGGGCGATCGCTGCGCGCGCTCGCGCAGGCGCACGGCCGCCTCGGGCGTGACGTCCACGGGGATGGCACCGAGGTGCACGGCCGCGCCGTGCGACTCGAGCACGCGCCACACGGCCTCGAGCCGCGGCGAGAGGTCGCGCACGTCGTCGAGACGGATGACGAGATCGCCGCTCACGACTCCCCCCAACGCTCACGCAGGACCGCATCGTACACGCGCGCGCGGGCCAGCCAGCTGTGGTGCTCGGCCATGTGACGCATGACCCGCTCGTCGCGCGCGGGCAGACGCAACGCCTCGAGCACGCGATGCGCGAAGTCGTCGAGGTCGTCGTAGGCCGCGATGGCGCCGTGCCCGGTCTCGGCCACGAGCGTGCGGTTGGGCACCGTGCTCTCGGTCACGATGGGCAACCCGCCGCGCAGGTAGTAGTAGAGCTTGGAGAGCTCGCTCTCGAACTCGTGCTCGCTGGGGGCGAACCCGACGCCCACGCTGGCGTGCAGCACGTAGTCCCACGTGCGTTCCTCGTCCACGGGTTCGTGGAGCGTGACCAGCGTGGGGTCGAGCGGCTCGGACTCGCCCGCGTAGTGCTTGAGACTGTCCTTCCCCAGCACGTGGACGCACACGTCGGGCGCAGCCTCGCGCAGTCGCCGCGCCAGACCGTTGAGCGCCCCGGGGAAACGATGCGAGGTGAGGGCACCCATGAACAGGACCACGCGCTCGCCCGGCGCGTAGGGGTTGGTGACCTCCTTGGGCAACCACTCGGGGCAGCCCGTGGGCACGATGAGGATGCGCTGGTGCGCACCGTAACGCTCGCGCCAGCGCTGGGCGTTCACCTCGTCGTTGAACGACACGACCGCGGCGCGCTCCGCGATGAGGGCCTGCTGTCGCAGCATCTCGGCGCGACGGTGATCGTCGCGGCGAGGGAACTCCTCGTCCACGACCCGGCACATGCGGGCGATGAGATGGGGATGCTCGGGCACGAGATCGATGGACGCCTGATAGCAGACCTTCACCGCGTCGCACTCCGACCAGTCCATGCGATCGGCGCTGGTGAGGTGGATGCCATCGAGGCGGTCCACGCCGCGACGACGGTCGGTGACGAGGCGGACCTTGTGGTCGAGTCGCCGGAAGCGGTGCCCCATGGCGACCCAACGGATCATGTCCATGCCCTGGATGGCACGGGTGGGATTGGCGGAGTACGCCAACGCGATGCGCTTCATGGGGAGAGGGCTCCGAGAGAGGGGGCCGATGCGGCCCGGCAAGGCCGCTCCACGATTGTGGTCGGCGTCGTGCGCGCGGGGCAACGACCATGGGCGGA
>JBEGJG010000176.1:0-4888 GCA_041184705.1 Candidatus Eiseniibacteriota bacterium | reverse complement strand
CGCCGGCGACCAGTTCGACGGCCGGGACGCCCGCGCCTCCTATAATGCGAGGTCATGCACGACCTCCACGCCCCCAACCGGCTCGCCCGCGAGAAGAGCCCCTACCTGCTGCAGCACGCCCGCAACCCCGTGGACTGGTACCCGTGGGGTGAGGAGGCGTTCGCGCGTGCGCGCGCCGAGGACAAGCCGATCCTGCTCTCGATCGGCTACTCGACCTGCCATTGGTGTCACGTCATGGAGCGCGAGTCGTTCGAGGACGTGGACGTCGCGGCCCTGCTCAACGCGCACTTCGTGTGCGTGAAGGTGGATCGCGAGGAGCGCCCCGACGTGGACCGCGTTTACATGACCGCGCTGCAGGCGATGGGCATGGGCGGCGGCTGGCCGCTCAACGCGTTCCTCACGCCCGCGCTCGAACCGTTCTGGGGCGGCACGTACTTCCCGCCCACCACGCGCATGGGTCGGCCCGGCCTGCTGCAGATCCTGCCGCAGCTCGCCGACGCCTGGCGCACGCGTCGCGATCAGGTTCTGGGCACCGGCGCGCAGGTCATGGGCATGCTGCGCACCCTCGGGGATCGCGCCGGTGAACCCGGGCCCGTGCCCGAGCTCGCCGACCGTGCGGTCCACGCCCTCGAACGCGAGCACGACGACGCGTTCGGAGGGTTCGGCGGTGCGCCCAAGTTCCCGTCGCCCGCCAACCTGCACTTCCTGCTGCGGCGCTGGGCGCGCGGGGCGCGCGGCGCCGAGACCGCGCGTCGCATGGTGCTCGCGCAGCTCGAGGCCATGCGTGCGAACGGTCTGCACGACCACGTCGCCGGTGGGTTCCACCGTTACGCCACCGATCGCGAATGGCGCATCCCGCACTTCGAGAAGATGCTTTACGACCAGGCGTTGCTCGCGGAGGCCTACCTCGACGCGTTCCGCGCCACCGGCGACGCGCGCTGGGCCGAGACCGCGCGCGGTGTGTTCGACTACGTGGCGCGCGACCTCACCTCGCCCGAGGGTGCGTTCCACTCCGCCGAGGACGCCGACGCCGAGGGCGAGGAGGGGCGCTACCACGTCTGGACGCCCGCCCAGCTCGCGGACGTGCTGGGCGCCGAGGACGCCGAGGTCTTCGCGCACCACTACGGCGTCACCGCACACGGCAACTTCGAGCACGGCACCACCGTGCTTCACGAGGCGCACGCGCCGAGCGATCCCGCCACCGCAGCGCGGCTCGCGGTGCTGCGCGCACGCGTGCTCGCGGCGCGCGCCCGCCGCGTGCGCCCGCACCTCGACGACAAGGTCATCACCGCGTGGAACGCGCAGTTCATCGCCGCGTTGGCGCAAGGCGCGCGGGCACTCGACGAGCCCGCGCTGGCCGAGCGCGCGGTGCGCGCGGCCGAGTTCGTGTGGGATCACCTGCGTGCACCCGACGGCACGCTCGTGCGGCGCTGGCGCGAGGGTGAGGCGGCGGGTGAGGGGCAACTCGACGATCACGCGTACTACGCGCACGCGTGCCTCGAGCTGTTCGTCGCTACGCACGATCCGCGCTGGCTCGAACGCGCGGCCGCGGTGACCACGCACCTGGTGGAGCGGTTCCGCGACCCCGTCGCGGGCGGGTTCTTCGAGACGCGGGTCGCCGACCCGGCGTCGTCCGACGCCGCGCTGCCACGACTCAAGGACGGTTTCGACGGGGCCGAGGGCGCGGGCAACTCGATCGCGGCCGAGGTGCTGTGGCGGCTGGGCGCGCTGCTCGACCGTCCGGAGTGGGTCGAGGAGGCGCGCCGCTCGTTCGCGTATCATGCGCGGCGGCTGGCACCCGCCCCGTGGGCCATGCCGCGCATGTTGGCCGCCATGGAGCGCGCCGAGGCCGCCCCGCTCCATGTGGTGGTGGTCGGCGACCCTGTCGCCGCCGACACGCGCGCGCTGGTGCGCGTGGTCGAGTCCCGGCTGCGTCCCGACCTCGACCTCGTGGTGGTGGGCGACGCGACGCGCGCGACCCTCGCGCGGCTCGCGCCGTTCGCCGCCGCGCTGCCTGCGCAGGACGGTCGCGCCACCGCGTACGTCTGCGTGGACCGTGCCTGCCGATTGCCCGTGACCGATCCCGCCGCACTCGCGGCGGCGCTCGAGGACTGAACCCCACGTTTCGGAGGAGATGACGATGTCGTTCGTCCGCCCGTTCGTCGCCCGCGCCATCGCCGCGTTCGTGCTGGTCGCGGCCCCGTGGTTCGTCGCGCCCGTCCCGGCCCATGCGCAGTTCGGTGCCGCCGCGGGTCCCGCCGCGGGATCGCTCGTGCGCGTCTCCGCGGATCCCGTGACGGTGGCCGCGGGTGGTCAGGCCGAGGTCGTGGTGCGCGTGACGGTGGCCCCCGACTGGCACGTCAATGCCAACCCGCCCGCGCTCGACTACAACATCCCCACCACGGTCACGCTCACCGCGGGTCGCGGCCTCACCACGGGGCCGTCGCGCTACCCGGCGGGCGAGAGCATGCGGTTCGAGTTCGAGGACACGCCGTTGCTCGTGTACTCCAACACGTTCGAGGTGCGCATCCCCGTCACCGTGTCGGCGTCGGCGGCCTCGGGTCGCTGGTCGGGCACGGTCGAGTACCAGGCGTGCGACAACCAGGTCTGTCTCGCGCCCGCGCGCCTGCCGTACTCGGTGGACGTCACGGTCACGGGCGGTGGTGCGCCCGCGGCCACGCCCGCGGAGCCCGCACCCGCCGAGTCGCTCGCGGCCCCCGCACCCTCCGCGGGTCTCGCGACCGCGCCCCCGGCGGGAGGTGCGACCTCGGCGCGCGAGCGCGACCGACTCGAGGAGGCGCTCGCGCGTGGGGGTGTGGCGTGGCTCGCGCTGCTGTTCGTGAGCGGCCTGCTGCTCAACCTGACGCCGTGCGTGTTCCCCATGCTGGGCGTCACGGTGAGCATCTTCGGCACGCGCGCGAAGGAGCCGCTGCCCAAGGTGCTCGTCACCGCGATCTCGTACGTGCTCGGCATCTGCGTCACCTACACCGCGCTCGGCGTGGTCGCCGCACTCACCGGCGGGTTGTTCGGTGCGGCGTTGCAGAGCGCGTGGGTGCCGCTCGTGCTCGGCGGTCTCATGCTGGTGCTGTCGCTCGGCATGTTCGGCCTCTACGAACTGCAGCCGCCCTCGTGGGTGCTCGACCGGCTGGGCGGTGCGCAGGCCACCGGGGTCGCCGGTGCGTTCCTGTCGGGCCTCGGCGTGGGCGTGATCGCCGCGCCGTGCGTGGGCCCGGTGGTGGTCGCCATCCTCGCGCTCGTCGCGCAGAAGGGCAGTGTGGCGTTCGGCGTGCAGACCATGTTCACGCTCTCGCTCGGGCTCGGGTTCCCGTACCTGTTCCTCGCGGTGTTCTCGGGGCTGCTGCAGTCGCTGCCGCGTTCGGGCGACTGGATGGTGTGGATGAAGCACCTGTTCGGCGTGATCATGGCCGGCATCGGTCTGTTCTACGTCGCGCTGGGTGTGGAGCCCGATCTGGCCCCGTGGGTGATGCCGGTGGTGCTCGCGGTCGGCGGCGTGTGGTTGGGCTTCCTCGATCGCAGCGCGGGGGCGACCGGTCGGTTCCGCAGTGCGACGCGGTTGCTGGGCGCGGTCGCGGCGGTGGTGGGGTTGTCGCTCGGCGTGCAGCTGTGGATGGCGGCGTCGCGCACCATGACGTGGAAGCCGTACACGCCCGAGGCCGTGGCCGCGAGCGTCGCGGCCGGCCGACCGGTCATGATGGACTTCTCGGCCGACTGGTGCGTGCCGTGCCACGAACTCGAGCTGCAGACGTTCACCGATCCGGCGGTCGTCGCGGCCGCCCGTGGCTACGATCGTTACAAGGTGGACCTCACGAACTACGAGTCCCCCGAATCCGAGCAGGCGCGTCTGCGTTACGGCATCACCGGCGTGCCGACCATCGTGTTCCTGGGCGCGGGCGGCAGCGAGATCGCGGCCGCGCGCGTCGAGGGCTTCCTGCCGCCCGAACCGTTCCTCGCGCGCATGCGCACGGCGGGTGCACGGTAGGCCCGCCCGCGTTGCGCGCGCCGCCGCTCGCGTGCTAACACTCGCCCCGCGTTCCCCCGTATCCCGCGCACTCACGAAAGGACTCGTCATGCTGCGTCGCTTCGTCTACGCCCTCGTTCTCGCCACCGCCCTGCCGGTGGTCGCGTCGGCCGAGTCGTTCACCGCCTACGGCCCGCACCTCGGCTTCACGTCCGGCCCCGACCAGTTCATCGTCGGCGGTCACCTGCAGTGGGGCGACGTCGCCCCGCGCCTCGACTTCGTGCCCAGCGCCGACCTCGGGCTCGGCGACGATCGCACGGTCATCTCGCTCAACGGTGACTTCCGTTACCGCATCGAGGCCCGTTCGAGCTGGCAGCCGTACATCGGTGGCGGTGTCGGCATCCACTTCATCTCGTACGACGGTCCGGCGGGCGACGACAACGCCGCCGGTGGCCACTTCCTCGTGGGCGCCGACGTGGCGACCAAGAGCGGCAGCCGGTTCTTCGCCGACCTCAAGATCGGGTTGGCCGATGCGCCCGATCTGAAGGTCTCGGCGGGCTGGAGCTTCCGTCCGTGACGTCGTGCCGTCCGACCGGCCCCGGGGTCTCACGCCCCGGGGCCGTGTCGTTGGCGGGCCGTGTGAGGTTCGCCACCGCGGTACTCGCGCTCGCGCTTTTCACGTCGGCGGTACGCGCCGAGATCACGCCCGAGGCCGCGGCGGTGGTGGCGCGCTACCTCGAGGCGAGCGGTGGTCGGACCGCGTTCGCGGCCGACAGCGTGCTGTACCTGCGCGCGCGCGTGGAGGCGTTTGGGTTCACGGGTTCGGTCGAGACGTGGACCGCGCGTCCCGATCGCCGCTACACGCGCACCGCGCTCGGGCCGTTCGCGCTCGAGGAGGGCACCGAAGGC
>JBEGJG010000175.1:0-4895 GCA_041184705.1 Candidatus Eiseniibacteriota bacterium | reverse complement strand
GGGGTGCGCTACTCGGCGGGGGTCCCGGCGACGAGGTCGGCGATGATGCGATCGGGCTTCACGCCCTCGGCCTCGGCGGTGAAGTTGGTCACGACACGGTGACGCAGCACGGACGGCGCGACCGCGCGCACGTCCTCGATGCCGGGCGTGAAGCGACCGTGCAGCACCGCACGAGCCTTCGCCCCGAGCACGAGGAACTGCGAGGCGCGCGGACCCGCGCCCCAGCTCACCCACTGCCGCACGAACGCCGGGGCGTCGTCACCGCCGCGCGTGGCGCGTGCGAGTCGCACCGCGTAGCGAACGACGTGATCGGTCACCGGCACGCGGCGCACGAGGGCCTGCAGCTCCAGGATGCGTGCCGCGTCGAGCACCTTCTCGATCGCGGGCACGTACGACGAGGTCGTGGACGCGACGATGCGCTCCTCCTCGTCCTGCGTCGGGTAGCCGACCTGCACGTTGAACATGAAGCGGTCGAGCTGGGCCTCGGGCAACGGGTAGGTGCCCTCGAGCTCGATGGGGTTCTGGGTCGCGAGCACGAAGAACGGCAGCTCGAGCCGGAACGTCTGACCGCCCGCGGTGACCTCCTTCTCCTGCATGGCCTGCAGGAGCGCGGCCTGGGTCTTGGGCGGGGTGCGGTTGATCTCGTCGGCGAGCACGATGTTCGCGAACACGGGGCCCGGGATGAACCGCATCGCGCGCCGTCCGGTGGCCGAGTCCTCCTCGAGCACGTCGGTGCCGGTGATGTCGCTCGGCATGAGGTCGGGCGTGAACTGGATGCGGTTGAACCGCAGGTCGAGCACGCGCGCGAGGCTCGAGATGAGCAGCGTCTTGGCGAGGCCCGGCACGCCCACGAGCAGCACGTGCCCGCCCGCGAACAGCGCGGTGAGCAACTGCTCGATGACGTCGTCCTGGCCGACGATGGCCTTGCGCAGCTCGGTGCGGATGCGCTCGTACGCCTGCTGCAGACGCTGGACGGCTTCGAGATCGGAGGGGGTGGCGGACACGAGGGCCTCTCGGGTGGCGGTCCGCGCCGCTCCGATGCGGAGCGCGCGGGAACGGGCGGGATGTGCCCGGGACGGGGCGACGGAACGATGAGCCTACCCGCGCCCCGGTGCGCGCGGCAATGCCCGACGCGCGAGGCTCAGCGCGTGAGGCGGACGACGCGCACGCGCGGGGCCTCGCGCGGGCCCTCGGTGCGCACGAGCCACGCGCGTCCCGGCCGACCGGTCGCGAGCGCGGCCCCGCGCACGTCGTCACCGAACGCGGTCCACGGTCCGAGCGATCCGTCGGCCGCGCGCAGGCGCAACGCCACCGCCCGCCGTTCGGGTTCGCCCTTCGGCCGACCGAGCGCTCCGACGATCGTGCCGTCGGGCCAGGCCGCGAGCAGCGGGCGGTTCGCCTCGTCGAGTCCGTCACCGAGCGGCACGGGGGATCCGGTCGGCACCCCGCTCGCATCCCACGCGCTCAGGTAGAGCCCGGGTGCGGGGCGTGCGCCGAGCGTGGAGTCGTCGGGGGACTCGCCCGTGTACCACGCGATCGTGCCACCCTCACGACCCGCCACGACCGCGGGCCCCATGCTGGGGCAGCCGGCGAGTCGCCAGCGATCGGCCGACACGAGCGTGTCGAGCGCCACCGTGAGGAGGTCGTCGTCCGAGCGCGCCAGCCGCGGGTCGCGCAGGTCGTCGCGCGCGCCGCGGTAGGCGAGCACCGTGGTGCCGCCCGCGCTGGCCAGCATGACATGGCAGCACGGGCAGACCTCGCCCACCACGCGCGCATCGCGGTCCCACGTGACGCCGCCGTCGCGCGTGCGCGTCGCCCACACCTCGGCGCGGGCCGGTTCCCCGCCCGGAACCTTCGCGGAGCGGCCGTCGATCCACGCCACCACCCCCTCGCCGGTGGCGCGAAGCGCGAGCGTGGCGAAACCGTGGTACGTCGAGTTCGGGTCGGTGTGATCGCTATTGAGCGGTACGACCGCGCCCCACGTGGCACCGTGGTCGGCGCTCGTGCGCGCGACCACGTCGTCGGCGTACGCACCGGTGTCGCGCGCCGCGGCCCAGACCGCCAGCAAGCGCCCCTCGGGCCCCCAGGCGGTGAGGGGCCGACTCTCGGGATAGCTCGAGACCTTGCCGCGCCGTTCGTTGATCCGCACGGGCTCGCTCCACGACGATCCCGAATCGCGCGTCACCGACACCCACGCGTCGGTGCCCACCGAATCGCGCGTCACCCACGACAACGCCACCGCGCCGTCGGGCCCGACCGCGACCGAGGGGTCGGAGGCCCCGAGTTGCGCGAGGACCGTGGGGGTGACGTCGAGCGTCTCGCGCCACTCGCCCGGCGAGCGCGGGGGCGCGCACGCGAGCGGCAGGAGCGCGGCGAGGGACAGGGCGATGACGAGTCGGATGCGCATGATGGTGGGACCTTCGCCCGTGGACCGGTGCACGGTCAACGGTCGAGACGCACCACGCGTCGCGTGGTGGTGCCGGCCGCGCCCGTGTAGCGCACGAAGTACACGCCCGGACCGACCCGCGATCCGCGTGCGTCGTGCCCGTCCCAGCGCACCTCGCCGCCGGACGTGGGCAGGTCGCGCACGCGACGACCCGCGGCATCGAGCACCTGCACCCGACCCGCTCCCGGTGCGAACACGGTGAGCGCGTCGCGGAACGGCGAGGGCGTCGCACGGAACGTGGTGAGCGGTGCGCTGCAGTTCCCACCGCGCAACACGAACGGCACCTCGGCCCGCGAAAGGTCCGCGCGGCCGCGATCGTCGTGCGCCGTCACCACCAATCGGCCGGGCACGTCCACGGGCCCGGCGCACGGCAGCGTGAACGATCCCCCGCGCGCCTCTCCCGCGGTGGCGCCGAGCGGCACCTCGCCGCCCGCGTCGGGCACGAACGCCACCGTCACGCGCGACACGGTGTCGGGGTCGGACGCGACCCACGACACGAGCAGGTTCTCGCCCGGTCGAGCGCTCGCGCCCCCGGCGGGTTCGGTGATGCTCACCGTGGGCGCGCGGTCCACCGTGCCGAGCACGCCGAAGGCGAAGCGCACGTTGCTCGGCGCGAGCGGCACGTAGCGGTCGTCGCACACCGTGCACGAGTCGTCGCCCACGCGGTACAACCAGCCGCGGAACGTGACCGTGCGCTCGTCGCGCGCGGCGACCTCGGCGTAAGGCGCGAACCACGGGATGCGGAAGTCGCCGCGTGCGGCCATCGTGCCCGCCACGCGCAGCCAGACGTCGGTGACGCTCAGGAAGCTGTCGGGTATCGCCACCGTGGCCTGCGCGACGATGCGCGTGGCGGAATGCGTACCCACGTGGCGCGCGAGCGTGCCGGGCCCACCCTCCTGCACCACGAGCATGCCCTCGCCCGCGGTGCCGAACGAGTCGGCGGCGACCTCGTCGTGCCACACACCCTTGCCCGGCCCGACGCGGTCGAGCAGACGCTCGAGGTCGAGGCGCCCGTGGGCCGTGGGCGCGTCGTGGCCCGGATCCCCGATGTCGTGCGCGGTCGCGCGCAGCAGGTGCTGGAAGTCGCGGTCGGACAGTTCGGGGCGAACCGCGGCCAGCAGCCCGATCGCACCCGTCACGTGCGGTGCGGCGAACGACGTGCCCGAGGCCGGTACGTAGCCGGGATAGCTCGCGCCGTAGTGGCTCGGGTAGGTCATGAACGTGGTGAGCACGTTCTCGCCCGGGGCGAGCAGGTCGAGGCTCTCGGGATACGATGAGAACAGCGTGCGACGGTCGCGCGCATCGCTGGCGCCCACCGAGATCGCGATCCCCTCGCGCGCGTGCGCGGCCGGGTAGAGCGGCGCCGTGGGTGTGTCGAACCCGTTGTTGCCCGCCGCGCACACCGGGATGCAACCGTTGTACAACGCGTACGTGAGGGCGAGTCGCTCGAGTCGGCTGGGCGTGGTGCTGGCGAACGACAGGTTCACCGCGCGCGCGCCCACGTCGGCCGCGTGCAGCAACGCCCGTGCGATGTCGAACGAGCTGGCCGAGCCCGAGAAGCCGGGCGCGATCTTGATGGGCACGAGACGACAGCCCGATTCGTTGCGCCCGTCGCCGCCGCACACGCCCGCGATCCCGGTGGTGGGTGCGAAGTGCGAACCGTCGTTGGTGCGCGCCGCCATCACGCCGGCCACCGGTGTGCCGTGTCCGTAGCGGTCGGTCACCGTGGGGTCGGGGTCGTCGGTCGCGTTGAACGCGTCGGTGATGCGGGGTCCGCCCTGTGCGAGCGATCCGCCGAGCTCGGGATGGTCGGGATCGATCCCCGTGTCGGCGACCGCGAGTTTCACGGACTCGGAGCCGACCGACCTCCGCCACGCCTCGACGGCGCGCACGTCGGCGCGTGCGAGCCCGCCGCCGGGGACCGCGGGTCCGAGGTTGAGGAGCGCGTACTGGCGTCCGGCGCGCAGCGACGGGTCGTTGGGAAGCGAGTCGAGCGCGCGCGCGACGAGAGGTGCGGGTTCCGCGTCGGGTGCGGGCCCCAGGGTCCACACCGTCGGCGTGCGCGTGACGACGCGCTCGGCCCAGTCCACCTGCGGGTCGGCGACGAGCGCGCGCAACGCCGAACTTGCGAGCGCACTGTCGGGGGCCTCGAGCAGCACGATGCGCTCGGGTGCGAACCCGTACGGCTCGGGCAGCGCCCTCCCCGTGCCGAGCGGACGCGCGAGCGCTCGGTTCACCGCGAACGATCGCACGGCACGCACGCCGAGCGCCGAGAAGCGCGCGCGCACCGCAGCCGGCAGCGTGCCCGGCGTGAGTGCGCGTCGGGACGCCTCACTCGCACCCAGCGCGTCCGCGGACAACTGCACCACGAGCGCGCGTTCGTCGGGCGTGGCGCGCGCTGGGGTGGGGATCGCGAGGGCGAGGAGCAGCAGGACGATGGCACGCATGG
>JBEGJG010000174.1:0-5357 GCA_041184705.1 Candidatus Eiseniibacteriota bacterium | reverse complement strand
GGATCACTCCAGCCCCTACGCAGGAGCGCCTCCATGAGGCATCTCACCCGGGCATGGGCAGCGCTTGCGCTGTTCCTGTTTGCTTCACCCGTCCTCGCCGCCGGTCCTTTCCCCGCCATCGTGGGGCCCAGCCGTGACGGCTCGTTGCACGACCTCCAGCGCAAGATCGACAAACTGGTGGGGTTCGGTCGAATCGACGTGAACCGTGACTACATCGGTGCTCGCCCCGGAGACCCCGACCCGTGGTACTGGGTCAACCTGGGCACCAAGCCGATCACGGTGCAGCTCGTGGACCGCAAGTCCCCGCGCGGCACGCTCGGCTGGTACGCCGACAACGGTCGCTCGCCGGTCATCGACGGCGTGGACGACGGCGTGGTCGTCGAGGAGTGGAAGCTGCGTGGCTCGCGCACCTCGGTGCGTCTGCCCGCGACCGTCCGCAACTTCGGCTTCTACGTGGACTACGCTACTTCTCGAACCGCATGCTGAACGACTGCGGTCCCGAGGGTGCGGGGGCCATGCGTGCGCCGTACGACGGTGACCCGCAGATGCTCGTGTACGACGCCTCGCGCTGGCTGGGTCCGGACACGTACATCGTGGCCTGCGAGTACTCCGACAGCGGTTGCCCGATCGGCAACGGTGACGAGGAGACCGACAACGACTACTCCGACATGGTGTACATCGTGAGCGGTCTGGGGACCACGCCCGCCAAGGGGGCCAGCTTCGCCCGAGTGAAAGCCATGTTCCGCTGAGACGCGGGGGCGCGAGCCCCCGAAGGGGACGGTGGACTCTCTCCGGCCGAACCCGAGCGCCCACCGCCACACGCCGATCCCTCTGCCCGGCGTGTGCGCGGTGGGCCGCGTCGTTCCGGGGCGCGGGCCTGTTGACCCGTCCGGCCGGGTTCCCGCATCCTCACAGGATGGACCCCCTCATCCTCGGTGACTGGACCGTCCGCACGGTCGAGGCCGGCCACCTCTGGCTCGACGGTGGAAGCATGTTCGGCTCGGTTCCGAAGCCGCTCTGGAGCCGCACGAACCCGCCCGACGAGCGCAATCGGATCCGGCTCGCGATGCGCTGCCTGCTCGCGCAGGGGCATGGCCGCACGGTGCTGGTGGACGTCGGTCTGGGGGAGAAGTTCCCCGACAAGCTGCGGGACATCTACCGCGTCGAGTCCGAGCCGTCGCTGCTCGCATCACTCGCCGCCGCCGGGGTCGCGCCCGGGGACGTCACCGACGTGGTGCTCACGCACCTGCACTTCGACCACGCGGGCGGCTCCACGGTGAACACTCCCGAGGGGTTGCGCCCCACGTTCCCGACCGCGCGCTGGTGGGTGCAGCGCCGCAACTGGGACAACGCCCACGCGCCGAACCCGCGCGAGCGGGCGTCCTACATGCCCGAGAACTACGACGCGCTCGCCGACGGCGGACGATTGGAACTGCTCGACGGGGCCACCACGCTGTGGCCCGGCTTCGAGGTCGTGCCGGTGAACGGGCACACACGGGGCCAGCAGGTCGTGCGCATCGCCGGGGGCGGCCGGGCGCTGTGGTACGTCGCCGACCTCATCCCGACGGCCGCGCACGTGCGCATCCCGTTCGTGATGGGTTACGACGTCGCGGCGCTCGAGACGATGGAGGAGAAGCGCGCGGTGTTGACGCGCGCGGTCTCCGAGCAGGCCTGGGTCGTGCTCGAGCACGACCCCGACACCGCGCTCGCGCGGCCGGTGGCGGACGGCGACGACTTCACCTGGGCCGAGCGCGTGCCCGCCTCGAGCGGGGCCGCCGCGCGCTGAGCGTCGCGTCCCCGATCCCCACGGAGGGTCCCCCACGTGTCGCACATGCTCCACGACCTGTTCGCGTTCTGGATGCAGCGCATCCATGACTGGGGCTACGCCGGCGTCTTCTGGCTCATGGCCCTCGAGTCCACGGTGTTCCCCATCCCGTCCGAGATCGTGGTGCCGCCCGCGGCGTACTGGGTCTCCGAGGGGCGGTTGTCGTTCTGGGGCGTGGTGCTCGCCTCGACTTGCGGGTCGTGGCTGGGATCCGCGGTCTCGTACCTCGTGGCGCGGCGACTCGGTCGTCCGTTGATCCTGCGTTACGGTAAGTACCTGTTCCTGCCCGAGAAGAAGTGGGCGCTCGCCGAGGAGTGGATCAATCGCTACTCCGTGGTGGGCATCTTCTTCGCGCGCCTGCTGCCGGTCGTGCGTCATCTCGTCTCGCTGCCCGCGGGAGCCGCGCGCATGCGCTTCCTGCCGTTCACCGTCAGCACGCTGCTGGGATCGTTCGTGTGGAGCTGGGTGCTCGCCGAGTTCGGGCGCAAGGTGCTGGGGGGACGCCCGGAGTTGCTCACCGACCCCGACGCCCTCACGCACGTGCTGAAGGACGAACTCGGGACGCTCGTGTTGTTCGTGTTCGCGATGCTGGTCGCCTACATCGGCATCGACCTGCTCGCTCGTCGCTGGAGGACCGGTCATGGCCGGGGTTGAGTTCGCCGGGGTCGGGAAGTCCTACGGCAGTGGCTCGCATGCGGTGCGCGACGTCTCGCTGACGGTCGCGCAGGGTGAGTTCCTGGTGCTCGTCGGACCGTCGGGATGCGGCAAGTCCACGCTGCTCCGTATGGTCGCCGGGCTCGAGGAGGTCACCGAGGGCGAGATCCGCATCGGGGGTCGCCGGGTGAACGAGGCCGCGCCGCGCGACCGCGACGTGGCCATGGTGTTCCAGAACTACGCGCTCTACCCGCACATGACCGTCTTCGACAACCTCGCGTTCGGTCTGCAGCTGCGCAAGGTGCCCGCGGCCACCATCCGCGAACGGGTCGAGGCCGCGGCCGGCGTGCTCGGTCTGGACCGCTACCTCAAGCGCTTCCCGCGCCAGCTCTCGGGCGGCGAGCGCCAACGCGTCGCGCTGGGGCGCGCCATGGTGCGCGAGCCCGCGGTGTTCCTGTTCGACGAGCCGCTCTCGAACCTCGACGCCCGACTGCGCGTCGAGATGCGTGCCGAGATCCGCCGACTGCACCACCGTGTCGGTGCCACCATGATCTACGTCACGCACGATCAGGTCGAGGCCATGACCATGGGCGATCGCATCGCCGTGCTGCGCGGCGGCACGCTCCAGCAGTGTGCCGATCCGCGCACGCTCTACGAACGTCCGGCGAACACGTTCGTGGCCGGGTTCATCGGCACCCCGCCCATCAACCTGTTCGAGGCCACCGTGGCCTCCGACGGTTCCGCGCTGGAGTGCCATGGCGTTCGCCTTCCGCTCGGGGACGAACCGCGCGTGGCGGTCGCGGGTCGGTCCGGGAACGCGGTGCGCGTGGGGGTGCGTCCCGAGCACCTCGCGCCGGCCTCGGACGGTCTGCCCGCGCGTGTCGAACTGGTCGAGCCGCTCGGCAGCGAGACGCTGGTCCACTGGTCGAGCGAGGTCGGGGTGCTGGTCTCGCGCGTCACGAGCGGGCCCGTGCCCGCGGTCGGCGAGACCGCGCGGCTGGCGATCCATCCCGATCGCGCGCTGCCGTTCGACGCTACGGACGGCCGCGCCCTGCTCACCGCGCGCTGAACGACGGCGTCATGGTTCGTGTGAACCATGACGCCGCGCCGCGTCGCGTCAGGCTGGCAGCCGACCGCGACAGGCTGTCAGCGCGGCCTCGTGCAGCATGCCCGCGGCCCCCGCGTCGCCTCGGCAGGACCGATGCCCGACAAGCGGTTGCGCGTGTGGTGCCGCGCGAGCGCGCTTGGCACGCCTGATGCGGTGGTCCCTGCGTGAACCGGCCGCGGGAGCGGCCAGGAGGGCACGATGAGGATCCTGCTCGGATTCGACGACTCGCCGCACGCACTCGCGGCCCTGCGCTGGATCACGGAACGGAAGTGGCCGACCAACACGACCGTCACCGTGGTGTCGGCGGTGCGGACGCCCGTCGCCGCGTACGCCGAGGTGTACGCACCGGCGGTGCCCTACCCGACGGAGCTGATCGAGGAGGTCACGCGCCATCATCAGGAACTGTGCATGCGCGCGGAGGACGAGCTGCGGCGGGCGGGTTTCAACGTCAACGTGAAGGTGCTGCCGGGTGATCCGCGCGAGGCACTCGTGGACACCGCTCGCACGATGAACGCCGACCTGCTGGTGGTCGGTTCGCACGGTCGCACGGGTATCCCGAAACTGGTGCTCGGCAGTGTCGCAGCACACGTCGTCGCGCACGCACCGTGCGACGTCCTGGTGGTGAAGAAGGTGAATCCCTGACCCCACCGTGAGGGGGTTCGTACGGGCGGTCGGGGGGTTGCAGGAGCGCTCGCCTCCGTGATCCCGCGAGGAGTCTCGCGGCTCGCGGCGGGAAGCGCAGGGGGCGCGAGGAAGGACCCAGCATCACCGCGCGGTGCGCCGCGCGGGAAGGGAGTGCCACACACCACGGCCACGCACATCCGGGCTCTGCGGGACACCGTTCCCGAATCGAGGCCCAGCGTGATCGGCAGCAGGCCGAGGACCGTGGCCCACGTGGCACAGGACGTGACCGAGGTCGAGGACGAACGGATCGTCCGACGCTCCGATCGCGTCCGAGTCAACGCGGGATCCCGGGAGCGGACGACGTCCCCGGGGTCCCGTCGTGTTCAGGCCGAAGGGCCGTCGCGTCGAGCGAGCAGTCGCGCCATGACGGGGGGCGCGTCGCCGACGTCCTCCTCGAGCACCTCGAGACGCCAGTGCGCGAACGTGGCGGCCAACTCGCCCCGCTCGAGCAGGTGCCGGTCGCGGCTCGGGTGACCGAAGCGTTCCTGCCCGCGCAGGAACGTCTCCACCACCAGCGTGCCGTGCGGTGCGAGGGCCCGTTCGATCCACGGCCACAGCGGTCGGTGCAGATAGCGCTGCACGACCACCGTGTCGAAGGCGGCCTCCACCTCGGGCAGCGCGCCGCGTTCGAGGTCCGCCACCCGTGTGGTCAGGCGCACGCCGCTGCGTTCGCCGAACGCGGTGGCGCGTGCGAGCGCGCTGGGGTCCACGTCCCAGGCCTCGGCCTCGTGCCCGTGGAGCGCGAGCCAGACCGCGGTCCGCGCGGTGCCGCTCGCGAGGTCGAGCGCACGCCCGCGCGTGAGCCGCGGTGTCACGCGCTCGAGAAACGCCGACGGCGACCACAGTCGTGCCGCGGGGGCGCGGTCGAGGGTCCCTTCGGCATCGTGCGCGAGCGGTGCGGCGAGCCAACCCGCGTGCATGAAGCCCAGCGCGGTCAATCGTTCCGCAGCGTCCTGCGCGCATGCGGGGTCGTCGTGCACGCACAGCACGGGCACCGCGCGCGCGGGCAGTTCCATGCGGCGCTCGGCGAACCGCTCGAGCGGGCAGTGCCCGGCCCCCGGCGCGTGCCCGCGAGCGAAGGCTTCA
>JBEGJG010000173.1:0-12236 GCA_041184705.1 Candidatus Eiseniibacteriota bacterium | reverse complement strand
TCAAGGCCCCCCGCCGTCGGGCCGATGACAGGAACGGGACCATGACCCGGTCCCGCCCTCCGAAGGGGAGAGAGCCATCCATGGATGAGATCCGCCGCGCCGACGGTGGCGAGCCGCCATCGCCGGATGCGCATCGTGACCCGTTCACGGGTCCCGAGCCCATGCACCTGACCCCACCGCCGCTCGCGCGCCCGGTGACGGTCGGCGCGCACGCGGATCCGCAGCCGCACGACCATGGCCACGAGGACGACGAACCGCACGTCCGGGGCGGGACGTCGTTGCCCCCGGCGATCCAGGCGGCCGCCCTGTGGTTGCGCCTGTTCGCGCGCACGGTGAAGACCTGCCGGCTCTACGACGCGGCCAACCCCACGGTCCTGCGTTTCCGCGAGGAGCTCGCGCAGGCGCTCGATCGCACGCTCGCCGAGCACGGTCCGATCACCTATCGCTTCACCGACCACGAGATCGCGTGCGACGAGCACGTGGTGTACGGGGCGCGATCGCGCGAGGACAATCTCGCGTTCGCGTTCTATCGCGACGGGGTGCGCGGCCTCACGCTGCGCCCGGGCGTGAGTGACGTGGAATGTCGCTCGCTCGTGGACGCGGTGCTGGCCGTGACCGGGCAGAACCTGGACGGCGACGACCTCGTGACGCTGCTGTGGGAGGCGAACCTGCGCCACGTGGACGTGGACTACATCCCCGCCGAGGGCGAGGCGGGCGGGGAGTCCGCCACGGTGGGCACGCCCGACGACGGCGCGGGTCCGCTGCTGCCGTGGCCGGTGGCCACCGAATCCGACGGGCCGGCGGGTGCGGGCGACGGGCGCACGACGCGCGGGCACGACGACACCGAAGCGCACGGTGAGCGCTCCGAGGACTGGGCGCTCGGCGAGTCGCCCGACGAGGTCGAGGCGACGTTCGCCGAACTGGACTTCATGGCGAGCGACGAGACGCGGCGCTTCATGGCGGAGTACGACGCCGAGCGGCGAGTGCCGCCCGCGACGGCCGCGCTGGCGGTCGCGTACGCGTGCCTGCACACCGAGGTCACCGAGGACGATCGGCGCGAGATGACGCTGTTCCTGCCGCGCGTGCTGCGCGCCGCGATCGCCGCTGGTTCGTGGGCCGACGCGCGGGAGACGTTGCGCCTGCTGCGCGAGGCCAACACCGGCGAGTGGTCCGACGAGACGTTCACGCAGGAGGTGCTGCAGCCCGTCAGCGTGACGCGCGTGGTCGAGCGACTCGACGCGCAGGGGCCCGCCGCGGTCGCGGAGTTCCTGGCGCTCGCGCACGAGTTGGGCCCGGCCGCGCTCGACTGGCTCACGCTGGTGCTCTCGGAGTCGCAGACGCGCATGACCCGGCAGGTGGTGGCCGAGGCGATCGCCGCTCGCGTGAAGCAGGATCCCGCGCGCATCGCGCCATGGCTGAACGACCCGCGCTGGTACGTGGTGCGCAACGTCGTGCACATCCTCGGCTGGGTGGGTGGACCGGCCATCGTGCCCCTGCTGCAGACGGCGGTGCGCTATCCCGACCCGCGCGTGGTCGCCGAGGTCGTGCACGCGCTGCAGCACGTCGAGCTGCGTCTGGCGCGCCCGGTGCTCATCAAGGCCATCGAGGGCGCCGACCCCAAGCTGTTCCTGCAGATCCTGCACTCGCTCTCGGCGGCGCGGGATCCCGCCGTGGCGCGCTACGTGGTCGCGTTCCTCGAGCAGGACCGTTTCCTCAAGCGTCCCGCCGAGGAACGGCGTGCGATCTACGCCGCCATCGCCAGCACGGGCGGCGACGAGGTGGTGCCCGAGCTCGCCGAACAGTTGCACGGCGGCAAGTGGTTCGATCGCGAGCAGGAGATCCATCGCCATGCGGTGGCGCGCTGCCTGTTGCGCATCGACACGCCCAAGGCGATCTCGGTGCTCGAGGCCGGCGCCCAGTCGAACCGCGCCCCGGTGCGTCAGGCGTGCGAGACCGCATTGCAGTCCCGGAGGGCCGCATGAACGGCACCCCGCGCGACGATCGTGGCGACAGCCAGGCGCTGTCGGATGCGGGCGGCCTGCTGCTGCAGCGCATCGTGGCGCTGCTGCGCACCGCGCGCACCTACGACGTCTCGAACATGGCGTTCCAGCGCCAGATGCAGGACTTCATGGGCGTGCTGCGCGGTCTGCTCGAACAGGAGACCGAGGTCACGCTGGTCGCGGTCGCCGACTACCTGTACCTGAACGGCGTGCGCGTGAAGGCGAGCACGTCGCTCATGGGCCCGTACCAGACGCTGCTCGCGGAACTCGCCAAGCGCCAGACCGGCGGTCTGCGGTTCCTGCAGGGTGTGACCGAGCCCGAGGTGGAGCGGTTCGTGCAGATCCTGCTCGCGGCCGAGGATCCCGCGCTGGCGCCCAAGCTGGCCGAGACGCTCGAGGAGGCCTCGGTCCACAACGTCATCGCGCTGCCGGCGTCGCAGTTCGACCCCGAGGACCTCGCCCGCGAACTCGACGCGCTACCGCAGCAGCAGACCGAACGTCGTGCTGCGCGCGCGCGCGACCGGGCGGCCCGACCTGCGCCACGCCAAGCGCGTCGTGCAGCCCATCGTGGACAGCGCGCTCAAGCACGAGTCGGCGTTGGTCGGACTCACCGCGCTCAAGGACCACGACGAGTACACCTACGCGCACTGCGTGAACGTCTCGGTGCTGTCGGTCAACATGGGCCAGGCGCTGGGGCTGCCGCGTCAGGCGCTGGCCGATCTGGGCGTGGCCGGGCTGCTGCACGACATCGGCAAGATGACCGTGGACGGCGACGTGCTGCGCAAGCCTGGCGCGCTCTCGAACGGCGAGTGGAACCAGATCAAGCGGCATCCGGTGGAGGGCGCCAAGATGGTGGCGCGCATGCCGGGTCTGTCGCAGGTCATGATCGATTCCATGCGCGCCTGCCTCGAGCACCACATGAACTACAACCGCACCGGCTACCCCGACACCTCGGTGGAGTGGGGGCAGGCCACGTTCTCGCGCATCGTGGCGATGGCCGATTGCTTCGACGCGATCACCGCGCACCGCGCGTACCACAAGCGTCCGCGCACGCCGTTCGAGGGGCTGCAGGTGCTGCTCGGCCCCAACCGCGTGAGCTTCGATCCCGCGGTGCTGTGGGCGCTCATCCGCACCGTGGGCCTGTACCCGGCCGGCACCGTCATGCAGACCTCGTCGGGACACATCGTGCTGGCGACCGCGCCGAACCCGGCCGACGTGACGCGTCCCTTCTGCCGCGTGCTGCTGGATCCCGCGGGGGTGGCGCCGAGCGAGGGCGTGAACGATCTCTGGGAGCCCATGCCCGCGAGCGAGACGGTGAAGCGGGTGTTGCGGCCGGAGGAGGTCGGGGCGGACACGGAGCGGTTGCTCGCGGCTTGATCGACGGTCCGATCGTTGCGGCGCTGTGAGCACGTGCGGTTCTTCGCGTATCGCTCGTGGCGTCGCCGTGCGTGCGTGCGTCACTCCGCGTATCGCTCGTGGTTTCGCCGCGGGTGCGTGCGTCACTCCGCGTATCGCTCGTGGCGTCGCCGTGAGTGCGCGGGAGTGTGACGGAAGGGACCGGTCGGCTCGGCCCCTCCATGGGCCTCGCCTCCCTGACACTCGCGGCCGGCCTGCGCGCATCCTGCGCTCCGGCCTGCTCGTGACTCCCTTCCGTCACACCCCCGCACACCCACGGCTCGACAGGCGGGTTGCGGATCGGTGGGCGTTCGCAGGACCGCACACCCACGGCTCGACGTGCGGGTCCCGCATCGTGGCGCGTCACACCCCGCCACCCAGGGCTCGACTGGCGTGAACTCGGGGCGTCCCGAGGGTGGGGCGGGAATGGTGACGACCCGGCGGGATCCGCCGGGTCGTCGTGTGTCGTGGGTCCGCCGTGCGAGCTTGGACGCTCCCCGATTGTTCCAGCTCCACCGCCGCGGACCCACTCCGGTGAGGACGATCAGCGGTCGCAGTCGTCCTCGTCGTCGTATCGGTCGTGCCACTCATGCCAGTCGCCACGGCGCCATTCGAGGCGGCGCAGTTCGCGGCCGTGCCGCACGTCCACCACGTGCACCACGCGCGGGTGGCGATGGCCGCGGAAGTCGCAGTCGTCGAGCGTCTCGTACCACTCGTCGCAGTACGGGTCGTGGTAGCGCACCACCGTCACCGGGCGTCGCGCGGGACGCGTCTCGTGCACCACCGTCGCGTTCACCGAGGTCGCGTTGGCGAGCAGGTAGCCGCCGATGAGGCCCGCGAGCACCGGGCCCGCCACACTCGAGCGCTCGCGCACCACGATCACGCGGTCGTGTCGGTCGCCCTTGTAGCGACGACGATCGCGATCGGCGAACGCGGGCGAGGCGAGCGAGACGGCCAGGGCGGCCAACAGCGCGACGGCGAGCGTGCGGTGGATCGAGTGGCTGCGGGTCATGGGCTCCTCCGGGGTGCGGGTGCGACCTTCGTTCACTCGGTACTGCAGGGCGCGTGCCATGGTCCGTACCGCTGCGGTATCCGCCGTCTTGGCAAGGGGTTCGGCGGGTAGCGACGGACCGGGGCAGGGTGTTCGGGGGCCCGTGGGTGTGGCGGGCGTGCCACAGGTGCGCCACGACCCGACACGCTCGCACGCACGCGTGCGGAACGCGATGCGACCGCGCCCTGAGCGGGTGCGGCGCGTGTCACGCACGATCCGACCGCGATCCATGCGGCTTCGGCGCTTCCCTTCTCAGCCGCGATGAGGCATCATGGGCGCGGGAGCGGTCCGCCGCTCCTGTCGCAGCTGTTCGACTCTCAGCGAAGCGAAGCGTCACGCCCTCGAGCCCCGGTCCCCAAGGATCGGGGCTCGCGGTTCTTCAGCGGTGCGGTGCCTCGCGCTCGCGACGGCACGTGCGCGCGCGACGTCTCACGACGCTTGGCCCTCGTGCTCGATCCGGGCCTCACGCGTGGTGCCTGCGAGTCGTATCGCGTGTGCACGGGGGCGGGTCGGTGCCGCATGCGGCGCGCACGCGACGGATCGCGACGCTCGGTGCTCGTGCTCGGTCCGACGTGCGAAGGGTGTGCGGCCCGTGGAGGCGTCGCGCGCTAGCGTTCGTCGCGGCGCGGGCCCATGCGACCGGCGCGGCGGCCGCGGGCGAGATAGGCGGCCAGACCCACGAGCAGTCCGGCGAGCAGGCACTGGAACGTGACGAACGACGCCACCTTGAGCCACGCGAAGCCCGGGTGCACGAACCGCACGAGCCAGCCCGAGGCCTCCATGAGCAGCGCGCTGCCGAACGACGCCACGATGAGCGCGGTCTTCCGCGCCTCGTGCATGGGCGCGAAGATCACGAGGTGCGTGAGCAGCAGCAGCACCAGCGCGAACATGGGCAGGTGCATGTGCGTCACCTCGAGCAGGCTCTGGGCCGATCGGGGCGCCATGAACGCGGCCTCGTCACCGAGGTAGTAGCGCACCACACTCGCGGCGGACAGGTCCATGTGCGCGAAGTACAGCGCCAGATTGGTCACCCAGAAGCCCGCGAGCAGCGCGATGGCCAGCCCGAGCGTGAGCCGCATGTGCGGGTTGTTCTGGAAACCACCGCTCTGCAGGTACTTCATGGTGCGCGCCTCGGGGCTGGGCCGCTCACCGCGAGTCGCGGCAGCAGCAGGAGTTCGTGCCAGGCGAGCGCCAGTCGCGCGCTCTCGGTGACCGCGCGCGAGGTGAGCGTGGCGCCCGACAGGTTGGGGATCGCGTTGCCCGGCGTGAGCCGTGGGCCCTGACGCTGGCCGCGGAAGCGGTCGAGCCAGCGCGGCGTGGGACGGTAGTCCGACGGCTCGAAGAACGCCAGCACCTCGACGCGCGCCACCGCGCTGTCGGCTCCCACCGCCACGAACAACAGCGCCTCGCGCGTGCGCACGACGCGGCGATCGGTGTAGGCCGCACCCACCAGCGAGTCGCCGCGCCAGGCCACGTGCGCGGTCACGAGCCGTGCCTCGCATCTCGCGCGTGCGCGCTTCGCGACCGAACGCTGCTCGGCCGCACCCAGCACCAGCGTGCGCGCCTCGAGGCGCGCGCCCGGGAACGTCGCGGCGAGCGCGTCGTCGAGCGTGCGCAGCGTCTCGGCGTGCGCGTCGCACACCACGAGCAGCGTGGCGAGCACGAGGCCCGCGATGCGGTGACGGAGGGTCAGAACAACCATCCGAGCGCCGCGTTCCAGCGACCGGTCTCGCGCTCGGCCTCGTCGTGACGCCACTCGCGATCGGTCTTCAGCACCACGTTGGGGTGCGGCTTGGCCGCCACGCCCAGCGTGACGATGCGCCGCTCGGCGCGCGGGTTCTCGAGGCCACCCGGCACCGAGTCCTGCGTGTCGAGCGTCTCGAAGCGCGCGTACGGCGCGAGCGTCCACGACGCACCGGGGCTCAGACGAGGCGCGAGGTCGAGCATCGCCTCGGCGTAGCCACCCGCGAACCGCTCGCCGAGGCGGTCGGCACCCGTCAGACCCAGTGCGTCCGAGACCGCGCCGGCGTCGCCGATCGAACCGAACGCCCACAGGCCGCGCAGTTCGAGTCCGCGCCACTGCCAACGCGCGTGCAGGTCGGCCACGCTCACGCGCGCACTCACCGCACCCGTTGCGGGCGGCGCGCTCTGCCAGGCGTCGCCGGTGTAGCCCGACGCGCCCACGACCAGACCCTCGGTGCCCGTCCAGTCCACGCGGGCCGCGAACGCGGGGTGCGTGACGAGCGCGCGCGACGCGCCCTGACGCGCCTCGCGCAGGCCCGTGACCGCGCCGAGCTTGCGCGCGTCGAGCCCCTCGACCACGTACGCGCGCCACTCGAGGCCCGCGGTGGTCTCGCCGTACAGGCCCGCGCCCGCGGCCGCCCACGTGCTCGGGATCACGAACCGCTCGGTGTCCGGACGACGCGCGCCGACGAACACCGGGGGCTCGTGCTGCTCGTTCACCAGACCCATGGGCACGAGCAGCTTGCCCGCGCGCAGGCCCAGTGCGGGACGCACCTGCCAGTCGAGGTACGCGAACTCCACCACCACCTCGCCGGTGAGCTCGGCCGCACCCTCGCCGGTCGTCGGGTCCACCGCGACCTCGGCCTCGTCGCGCACGCCGGCGTGCTCGAACTCCAACTCCGAGTTGAACAGCAGCGTGGGCGTGAACTTGTGGCCCACGTAGAACACCGCGCGCAGCATGTCGGCGCGCGGCGTGGCGCCCGACAGCGTGCCGTCCTCGCGCTTGCGGTCGGCGCGCTCGAGCAGCACCTCGCCGTAGCCGCCCACCGACGTGCCGCCCGAGACGCCGTACACGCGCGCCGCACCCGGTGCGCGGTGTCGCTGGCCGCGTTGCCCAGCTTGAGTCGCTCGATCTCGGCGATGGCGGCGTCGAGCTTGCGCTCGAGTTCGGTCATGCGGTCCTCGGCCGCGCGGGCCGAGGTGGGAGCGAGCAGCACGGAGACGAGGGCGGCGAGGAGCAATGAACGGTTCATGACGGTTCCGAGTGGAGGGTCAGGGTCGGGTGGTGCGGGCCGCGACGGGTGCGGTCCGCACGTCCGGCGCGAGTTCGAGGACTTCGAGGTTCCAGGCGTTCCGCACGTCCGGCGCGAGTTCGAGGACTTCGAGGTTCCAGGCGTGCACGACCGCGGCTCGGCCGCGGGGTTCGATCCACAGCACACCGATCGCGGGGTGCGCCTCGGCCCAGGCGCGGGCGGCGTCGCGGCCCAGCACGAGCAGCGCGGTCGAGAGCGCATCGGCGCGCGTGCCCGACGGCGCGGCCACGGTGACCGAGGCCATGGCGGGCGCGGGCTCACCCGTGCGCGGGTCGAGCACGTGTCCCACGCGTCGGCCGCGCACCACGAGCTCGCGTTCGCGCTGCACGCTGGTGGCGAGCGAGCCCCGAGGTGCGCGCACGCGCACCGCGGGCCGATCCCGGTCGAGCGGGTGCGCGACCCACGCGGCACCGTTCGCGTCGGCGAGCCGCTGCCCACCGGCGTCGAGCACGAACCCGCGCACCTCGCGTGCCGCGAGCAGCGCCGCCGCGTGATCGAGCGCGTAGCCCTTGCCGATGCCACCCAGGTCGAGCGCGCCGCCGCCGAGATCCACGGCCGCGGTCGAACGAGGTCCGTGGTGCGCGATCGAGACCCGCGCGTAGCCCACCCGCGCGCGAGCCGCGGCGAGCGCGCCAGGGTCGGGCACGCGTCCCGCGCCGCGCAGGTCCCACGCCACGGTGAGCGGCTCCACGGTGGGATCGAACGCGCCGCCGGTCTCGGCCGCGAGCGCCAGCGCGGAATCGAGCACCGCCGCCAGCGCCTGCGACACGGTGTCGCGTGTCCCGGCCGCGTTGAGGCGCGACAGCTCGCTCGTGGGCGACCAGTTGCTGAGCGAGCGCTCCAGCGCGGCGACCGAGTCGAGCGCCGCATCGAGCGCCCGGCCGGTGGCGGCGCTGTCGGCGGGTGCCGCGGTCGCGGTGAACGTCCACAGCGTACCCATGAGCCAGCGCGCCCGGGTCACGTTCGCCCCCGTACGTTCGGCCGCGCCCGCGCTCGCAGGGGCGAGCACGATCGTCGCCGCGAGGGCGAAGGCGAACGGGAGGGTGCGGGCTGACATCGCGGGCTCCGGGCCGTAGAGTGCGGGGCGTCGCGTCGGGACGCCGGACGGGTGGACTCAAACATGTTGAGGCTACTCAACATTGTTGTGATGGGTTCTTATCAGTCCTCCCGGATGGCGTCAACGGGGCCTCCCGGGAATGTCCTATCAGGGTCCCGATCCCTGCCGGGACAGGCTGCCCCTCAGTGGTGTGAAGATTGTGGGTGTACGCATTCGCAAGGGGTTACGCCCGCAGGACCGGCTCGGGAACCCTTCATTGGCGTGGGGTTGCGAGCCGGGGGCGCAGCGCCAACAATCTTCGAAGCACAAGGTCCCGGTCCCCGTGCGGGGCGGATCGGCTCGGGGACGTTCGGGTGACCGACGGTCGCCGCGGGTGTTGGCAGGGTGGTGGACGCGTCGCCCGAGCGGGACACGTTCCAGAACGACGGGAGGAGGGGTTCCATGACGCCGGACACCATGATCGCCCTGCTCTTCCAGTCGCTGTGCACCCTCGCGCTCTCGGCCGTGCACCTCGGGCTCTGGCGCCAGCGCCGCCAACCGTTCCACGCCATCTGGGCGGGAGCGTGGGCGCTCTACGCCGTCCGGCTGGCGCTCATCGCCGGCTTCATGGAGCACCGCGAGCTGGTGTGGTTGTTCGTGCACCAGGTCGTCACGCTGTGGACCGGACTGCTGCTGCTGTGGGCGGCGTGGCAGTACGCGCTGCGCGGTCGCTGGCGGCGCGCGTTCCTGCTCGCGCCCCTCGCCGCGGCCGTCTGGGCGTGGTTCGCGGTCTTCGTCATGCACGACATGGCGGTCGCGGGATTGTCGTCGGCCGTTCTGCTCTCGGGCGTCACGCTCGCCACCGCGTTCGTGTTCTGGCGCCGGGACCGCCAGTCGCCCTCGGTCGGGGCGCGCGTGCTCACGTGGGCGTTCCTGTTGTGGGGACTGCACCACCTCGACTACCCGCTCCTGCGCTCGCAGGGCTCGGGCGTGCTCATCGGCGTGTTCATGGACATGACGCTCATCGCCATCGTGGCCGTCGGCACGCTGGCGCTGGTGCTGGGCGAGGAGCGCGTCGCGCTCGAGCGCCGCACCGTGCAGCTCGAGGAGCTCTCGGCGCAGTTGCTGCGCGCGCAGGAGGAGGAGCGCCGCCGCATCGCGCGCGAGCTGCACGACGAGGCCGGGCAGACGCTCACCGCGCTCAAGATCGAGCTCGACCTCGAGGGTCGGCGCGACGCCAGCGCGCGTGTCGCCGAGGTGCTGCGTCAGGTGCGTGACGTGAGCGAGCTGCTGCGCCCACGCGCGCTCGACGATCTCGGGCTCGCGCCCGCGCTGCGCGTCATGGCCGAGGACTTCTCGCGCCGCACGCGCATCCCGGTCGAGATCGCCGCGGCCGAGGACGGACGCTGGCCGCCCGAGACCGCGCTCGCGTTGTTCCGTGTCGCGCAGGAGGCGCTCACCAACGTGGCGCGTCACTCGGGTGCGGCGCGTGCGTGGCTGCGGCTCGAACGCGACGTCGCCGGCGCGCGCCTGGTGGTCGAGGACGACGGGCGCGGATTCGGCGACGACCTCACGCCGCACCTCGGGTTGCTCGGCATGCGCGAGCGGCTCGCGGGCGCGGGCGGCACGCTGGTGGTGGGCCGCGCCCCGCACGGCGGGGTGCGCATCGAGGCGCGCGTGCCGGTCGAGGCGTCGTCGTGAGCGCGCCGCTGCGTGTGCTGCTCGCCGACGATCATGCGCTCGTGCGCGCGGGCGTGCGACGCGTGCTCGAGTCCGTGCCCGGCGTCGAGGTGGTGGGCGAGACCGCTCGCGGCGACGAGACGCTCACGCGCCTCGCCGAACTGCAGCCCGACCTGCTCATCCTCGACCTCAACATGCCGGGTGGCGACGGGTTCGACGTGCTGCGCGCCTCGCGCGACACCGCGGGGGGGACGCGCATCCTCGTGCTCACCCTGCACGTGCAGAGCGAGTACGTGCAGCGCGCGGTGCGAGAGGGCGCCGACGGTTACCTGTACAAGGACCTCGCGGTCGAGGAGCTGCCCGCCGCCATCGCCTCGGTCATGGGTGGCCGCCCGTGGTACTCGGCACCGGCGCGCGAGGCGCTCGAGCGCGCGGGGTCCGCGAACAGCGCCGGTCCGCTCGCCTCGCTCACCACGCGCGAGCGCGAGGTGCTGGTCGGCATCGCCCGCGGGCTCACCTCCAAGGAGATCGCCGCGCAGTTCGACATCTCGGCGCGCACGGTCGAGACCCATCGCGCCGCGCTCATGCGCAAGCTCGACGTGCGCTCGATCGCGTTGCTCACCCAGCTCGCCATCCGCGAGGGGCTGGTCGAGGGCCCGCGCTGACCGCGACCCGCGACCACGCTCGGTCGGCCGTTCACCCCACCGATTCCGGGCCCGCGGCCCGTGCATCCCGCACGAATCGTGCGCCGACCTGTCCGGGAACCGACAGGGATGGGCCCGTCCGCGCCCGGTCCGGCCACGGTCCTTGCGCCCGCGTTCCGGCCGCTGTCACACTCGCGGGGACGACGCACCCCTCCGGGTGCCGCTTCCGTTCCCTCTCCCCGATCGCGCCCGCCGGACCTCGCGCATGAACCGTCGACTCACCCTCCTGTTCGCGCTCCTGCTCACGGTCGTCGCCGCGCCCCACGCGCGCGCCGCGGCCGGCATGGGGCTGCGCTGGGGTTCGTGCGAGGGCACCTCGAACCGCAACTTCGCGTGCGATCGCGCCACCGGCAAGGAGCTCCTCGTGGGCTCGTTCTCGCCGCCGGCCGGCATCAGCGAGCTCACCGGTATCGAGGTGTACATGCGCATCACCTCGTCCGACGCCAACGTGCCCGCGTGGTGGCGCATGGCCGAGTCGGGCGCGTGCCGCCAGCGTTCCATCGCGGTGCAGCTCGACGTCTCCGACGAGATGGAGTGCGACGACCCGTGGGAGGGACGTGCCATGGGCGGCATCGCGCGCTTCCGCCCCGGCAGCAACGGTCTCGACGTGGTGCTCGGCATCGCGATCCCGCAGGAGGCCAAGCACGCGTTGCAGTCGGGTCAGCGCTACGCGGCGTTCAAGCTGCACATCGATCACCAGCGTTCCACGGGGCCGGGTTCGTGCGAGGGCTGCACGCAGCCGGTGTGCATCGTGTGGGAGCGCCTCGTGATCGCGCAGGCCACGCGCCCCGACCCGCTCACCAAGGTGTCGCGCCCGCGCACGAGCGAGGTCACGACCGGCCTGCCCGCGAGCGGTGGTGTACCCGGCAACCTCGCGACCTGGCAGGGCGGCACGCCCACGTGCGGCGCGGGGCTCGCCAAGCCGTCGAGCTGGTCGCAGATCAAGGACCGCTTCCGCACGCGCTGACGCCCGGACCCGCGCGCTCAGTCCTCGCGCGGGCGGTCCGTCCCGGAGGTCCCCGGCGCGGGGGGCGGCGCGCTCTCGCGACGCACCCCCCGGCCCTCGCGCTGCAGCGCACGCCGCAGCACGAACTCGATCTGCCCGTTCAGGCTCCGCAGGTCATCGGCCGCCCACTTCTGCAGGGCGTCGAGCACCGCGGGGTCGATCCGCAGCAGGAAGGACTTGCGGTCCGCCATGGGGTCGCGGACCTACTGGTGCAGCGTGCCGGTGTTCACGATGGGCTGCGCCTCGCTCTCGCTGCACAGCACCACGAGCAGGTTGCTCACCATGGCGGCCTTGCGCTCCTCGTCGAG
>JBEGJG010000172.1:0-5158 GCA_041184705.1 Candidatus Eiseniibacteriota bacterium | reverse complement strand
TCGACCAGAAGGTCGGGTTCGAGGTCGGCGCCGACGACTACATCACGAAGCCGTTCAGTCCGAAGAAGCTGGTCGAGCGCATCAACTCGATCCTCGGGCCGCGGCGTATGCACGAGGGCCCGCACCCGGTGAGGGTGCGGGCCCGATCGTGACCGGACGGACCTGGCGGAACCGTCTTGGATCGTGAGTCCTAGGCCTGCTTGCGCTGCGGCGTCGCCGCGTGCCCGAGGATCGAGGCCCGAGGATCGAGTTGATGCGCTCGACCAGCTTCTTCGGACTGAACGGCTTCGTGATGTAGTCGTCGGCGCCGACCTCGAACCCGACCTTCTGGTCGATGTTGCGGCCCTTGGCCGACAGCAGGATGACCGGCACGTCCTTCGTGGCCGCATCGGCCTTGAGGCGCTTGCAGGTCTCGTAACCGTCCAGCTTCGGCATCATGATGTCGAGCACGATGAGGTCCGGCTTCTCCGTGTGCGCCTTCTCGAGCGCCTGCTCACCATCGAGTGCCGTGACCACCTCGTAGCCTTCCATACCGAGGCTGAAGTCGAGGATATGGACGATGTAGATCTCGTCGTCCACCACCAGGATCCTGCCCTTCGCCATGCCGCTCACCTCCTTGCGTACGTGTTCGCACGGGGGCGCGGGGTCGGCCCCAACTCACACGTCTCCACCATGTCCGTATCGGCCACCCCCGGGGTGGCCTTGAGGGAAACCGGCAGCGTCAGGCCGCGGCCCGGGCGCCGTCCTCCCCCCGCTCCAGCACCCGCAGGAACGCCGTCACCACCTCGGGGTCGAACTGGTGACCGGCCTCCGTGCGCAACTCCGCCACGGCCTCGTCCCAGGTCAGGGCGACCCGCCAGGGACGGCTCGTGGTCATGCTCTCCCAGGCGTCCACGACCGCGAGGATGCGAGCACCCACCGGGATGCGGTCGCCCTCCAGACGGTTCGGGTAGCCGGTCCCGTCCCAGCGCTCGTGGTGCGACAGCACGATCTCGCGCACCTGCCCCAGGTACTCGAGCGGGCGCAGGATCTCGACGCTGGCCTCGGGGTGCGCGCGCATCGCGTTGCGCTGCGCCACGTCGAGCGGATCCGGGTGCCCGGTCTCGGCGCCGAGTCGCACCATGCCGAGGTCGTGGATGCTGGCCACGTAGCCGATCACGTCCACCTCGGACGGCGACAACCCGAGCTCGCGGGCCACGGCGCGCGAGCGCTTCACGTAGTGCCGCCCACCCAGCGCGAACTCGCGCTTGAGCGTCGTCATGGCCTGCACCGCCTCGAGCGCGTCGGTCACCACGCGGTCGCTGTCGGGGTAGGCGCAGGCCCGCTCGATGGCGCTGCCGATGCGTTCGGTCAGCATGACGAGCAGCCCGAGGTCGTCCTCGTCGAACGCCTCGCCGGTCGTCTTGTTGTTCGCGTTCACCACCCCGATCACCTCGCCCTCGACGCGCAGCGGCACGGAGAGCAGCGACTTGGTGTTGTACTGCGGGTGGTTGAGACGCTTGAAGCGGCGATCGGTCTCGATGTCCTGCACCAGGATGGGCTGTCCCCACGCGGCGACCGCACCCGAGATGCCGGTGCGCAGCGTGGTGCGACGGCCCTTCACCGCACCGCCGTGGCCCGTGCTCGCGGCCACGAACAGGTCACCGCGGTCGGGGTCCACCAGCACCAGCGAGACGAGCGCGGTCTCCAGCGTGGCCGCGACCATCTCGACGATGGCGTCGAACAGCTCCTGCAGGTCCTGCCGTCCCAGCGCGAGTCGCGCCACGCGACGGGCGCGCGCCGAGGCGGTCTGGCGCAGCGGAGCCGAGAAACGGAAGTCGGGACCGCTCGTCGAGCCCTCCACCGTGGGCGGGGCCTGCTCGACCCAGAGGTGACCGGCGTGCAGTTCCACGATGCCGCGCGCGATCGCCAACCCGAGGCGACCGGCCGACAGCCCGCGGGTCGCGGCCGGTGAGCCGGCGGGGGCGGGACGATGCGTGCGATGGAAGTGATCGAACGCGGTCGCCAGCTCCTCGTCGGGGAGCGGCGGACCGTCGTCCTGCACCGAGCACGTCCACTCCTCGGGTCGGCCCGTGAGCGTGAAGCGCACCGTGCCGCCCTCGGGCGAGAACTCGATGGCGTTGTGCACGAGATTCGCGAGCGCGCGCCGCAGCAGGTCGGCGTCGCACTCGATGCGCGTGTCGTCGGCCTCGAACACCACCGAGACGTTGCGCGGCCTCCCCGCCTCGGCCGCCTTGTCGGCGACCGGACGCCCCAACTCGGCGAGCGACACCGTGCTGAGACGCAGCGAGCACTCGCCGCCCTCGATGCGCGACAGGTCGTTCACGTCGTGGAGCAGGTGCGCCATGCGATCGCATTCCTCGTTGATCACCGCGAGGAAGCGCGAGCGCGTGGCCTTGGCGTGGTCCGCGACCAGTTCGAGCGACTCGCTGTACGCCTTGACCGACGACAGCGGGCTGCGCAGCTCGGTCGAGACGAGGTGGAGCAGCCCCGACGAGAACTCCTGGGCCGAGTTGAGACGACGCTCGAGCGCGGTGACCTGGGCGCGCTCGTCCTCGAGCGAGCGCCGCAGGTGCTGGCGCTCGAGCGCGAGCGCGAGCGCGTCGGCCATGGTCTGCAGCAGGATGCGCGACTGCGGCTCGAACACGTGCGGCTGCGCGAAGCCCACCAGCAGGAACCCGTACGCGGTGCTGCCCGCGACGAGCGGCAACGTGGCGAGCGCGGCCGGCGCCTCGCGCCAGAGCAGGGTCTCGCAGGTCTGGCCACGCTCGAACGACTCGTCGAACCGGGCGCGGTCGTTGCGCATGACCCACTCCACCGGACCGCCGTGCTCGGCGAGGTACGGCGTCTCGACGCCGGAGTCCTCGTACACGAACAACGCACCGCTGCGGCGATCCACGCGCAGGAGACAGGCGTGATCGGCGCCCAGCGCCTCACGCAGATGCGTGCGCGCGAGGTCCCACGACACCGCGAGCTCGCTCGTGGCCCGCAGCGCCAGCACGGCCTCGGCGAGCAGCGTCAGCGTCTCGTGTGCGGTCACCGACTTCGGTTCGCGTCCCGTGTCCATGGGGTGCTTCCTCCTCAAGCGACCTTCTGGCCGCCCGCCTCGGGGCGCCGACGGCGGTCCCCCACCATGACGCTGCCCGCGATGCCCTTGCCATGGGCCTTGAGCTCGTGGGCGATGTCCACCAACTGCGCGAGGTGCGCGACCGGGTTCCGCTCGGTGCTGACGAGCGCGATCGTGAGCCCCATGAGCGGGAAGCGCTCCGCGACGTGACGGCGGTTCAGCACCTCCACGAAACCGCGCTCACGGTCCTCGGGCTCGTACAGCAGCTCGGACTCCTGCTTGAACTCGGCGATGATCTCCTCACCGATGTCCTCGATGACCGCGCACGGCGCCAGCACCACGAAGTCGTCGCCGCCGATGTGCCCCACGAAGCCGCGCGGGCCGCAGGACCTGTGCGTGACCTCGGTCGCGATGCGCGCGAGCATCTGGATGGCCTCGTCGCCGCGCCCGTAGCCGTAGTAGTCGTTGAACGCCTTGAAGTGGTCGATGTCGATCTGCAGCATGCCGAACGTGTCGCCCTCGGCGATGCGGCGGCGGATCTCGGCGTTGATCGAGTGGTTGCCGGGCAGACCCGTGAGCGGACTGGCCGAACGCTGCTGGCGCGACCACTCGAGCGTGTTGCGCACGCGCTGCATGAGCTCGCGCGTGTCGAACGGCTTGGTCACGTAGTCGTTCGCCCCGTTCGTGAGCCCGGCGACCTTGTCGTCGGCGGTCGCGCGCGCGGTCACCAGGATGACCGGGATGTTGCGGGTGGCGAACGCGCCACGCAGACGGTTCACGACCTCGATCCCGTCCATGAACGGCATCATGACGTCGAGCACGATGAGGTCGGGCGACTCGGAGCGGGCACGTTCGACGGCCTCGTTGCCGTCGCCCGCCTCGCACACCTCGAAGCCCTCGAGCTCGAGCATCATGCGCAACATGGCGCGGATGTCCGCCTCGTCGTCCACGATCAGGATGCGTTCCTTGGCCACGATGGATCTCCTGCTTCCCTGCAGCTCGGCGTCCGGGGGGATGCGTGGCTCGGGGCACGGGACGGACCCGGGCCCGGGGAGCCAGCGTTCACCTTGGGGATATCGGACGCGGGGAGCTCCGCCTTGCGCGGAATTCGCGAGGCGACACGCAGTTGCCACCCTCGCCGGCCGCTCGGGTCCGGGGGTGCAGGCCCTGGGAACGCTCTAGTCCGCTGCCCCGTCGGCGGTTGGTCGGGCGGGGCGTATCGTGGCGCAGGGCGGGCTGTCGGGCGCAGGCCCCGCGCGGAGCCCCCCGGTCAGGACAGGGGCAGTCCCGAGGCCTCGAGCGAGGCGGCCGCGTCCAGTTCGGCGCCCGCGCGCTCCCCCCGCGCCAACCGGCGGGCCCCGACCCACGCGATCATCGCGGCGTTGTCGGCGCACAGACGCGGGGACGGGATGCGCAACGCGACCCCGCGCGCCTCGCACAGGTCGGCGAGTGCGTCGCGCAGCCCGCGGTTGCACGCCACCCCACCGCCCAGGCTGAGGGCGCGCGCGCCGGTGGCGGCCAGCGCGCGGGCGCACTTGCCCACCAGCACCTCGACCACCGCGGCCTGGAACGAGGCCGCGAGGTCGTGCAGCAGTTCCTCGGGGTACGGGGGCTCGCCGTGCGGCAACAGGAGCGTGTGCACCGCGGTCTTGAGCCCCGAGAAGGAGAAGTCGCAGTTGGCGCGGTCGAGCATGGGACGTGGGAGCGCGAACGCGTCGGGGCGGCCCGTCGCCGCCATCGCGTCGAGCAGCGGGCCGCCCGGGAAGCCCAGTCCCATGCGCTTCGCCACCTTGTCGTAGGCCTCGCCCGCGGCATCATCGAGCGTGGCCCCGAGCCAACGGTACTCCCCGAGGCCGCGCACCTCGACGAGTTCGGTGTGTCCGCCCGAGACCACCAGCGCGACCGCGGGCCACGGGCTGTCGCCGTGCTCGAGCGAGGCCGAGTGCAGGTGCGCCTCGATGTGGTTCACGCCCACCAGCGGCAGGTCGAGCGCAGCCGCCCACGCCTTGGCGAACGCCACGCCCACGACGAGCGAGCCCACCAATCCGGGCGCGTTCGTGACCGCCACGCCCGTGAGATCGCGCGCGGCGA
>JBEGJG010000171.1:0-4938 GCA_041184705.1 Candidatus Eiseniibacteriota bacterium | reverse complement strand
TCCACCGACTCGAACCCCGAGACCACGCTCTCGTCGGGCGTCAATCGCACCCAGCCCAGCGCGGGGCGGTACTCGAACACCGCGCCCTCGGGCGCGATGACGCCGGGGCGCCAGCGCGCGGCGCGCGAACCCGCGAACACGCGCACACGCAACCAGTCGTCCTCGGCCAGTTCGAAGCATCCGATCACGTCCACGTCGTGCACGCGCGTGAGGCGCTGCAGCGCGCTGCGCACCACCGGGAACGATCGCGACAGCTTCTCGAGCACCGCGCCGTCCTCGCGCAGCAGCGACAGACCGCCCTCCTGCAGAAGCTTCACGACCTCCCGCGGCGGCTCGTCCACGACGCGCACGAACCGACCGTTCGACAGCGCGAGATGGGCGCGTCCCGGCGCGGCGAGACCGAGCGGCGACAGCAGCACCGAGTCGCGCAACGCGCGCGTCGTGGCGTCGGGCCACTCGAACGACAGCTCGAGACGCGGCGGCTCGGTGCTGGTGTCGCACACGGGCACGACGCGCACCTCCTCGGCGTGCAGGCTGGCGCGCGCGCCGGGCGTCACGCCCGCGCGCGCCGCGAGCGCGGGCGGCACCGTGGGCGACCACGTGAAGTGCGGCGACTCGGGCACGCGATCGAGCAGCGCCTGCAGGCGCTCGCTCGTGAGTTCGAGCCGGGTCCCACCGGGCACGTGCGGGGCCGCGAACTCGGACGAGACGAGCGCACGCAGCAGTCGCGACTCGGGCGGCGACAGCAGCATGGGCTGGCGCTTGAGTTCGCCCGCCAACTGGTCGAGTTGCCGCCACGTGCGCGGCGCGTCGTCGAGCCCCGCGCCGGTCACACGAGCCTCGAGCAGCAGGATCGCGCCGAGGGGCCCGGGTTCGAGGTGGAACACCGCACGCAACCGGCGCGGCTCGGCGGGTGCGCGGTCGGCCCACTGCGCGAGCGCCTCGACGGCGTGCTCGTGGTGCGCATCGGGACGCGCCTCGACCGCGACGCCCGCCGGTTCGGCCGCGAGGTCGGCGGGCGCGAGCCGCGCCCAGCGGCCGTGGTCCCAGCGCCCGAGCCGGCGCGACTCGGCGAGCAGGATCACCCCGAGCGCGTACGCGTGCTCGCACGCGCGACCCGCGCCGCACGAGCACAGGTTGTGCGCACCGTCCTCGGCCCACGCCCAACGCGAGACGTACCAGTGCCCGTCGAGCACGTTGGCGCGCACGCCCCGAGAATCGGCGGCCACGCCGTCGATCCGATCGAACCTCGCGAGCTCACGCCCGCGCGCCGAACGGTCGGCGGGCAGGCGGCCGAGCGCATCGGCGAGCGCGTCGAGTGCGACGCGCGGCAGACCGCGAGCGAGCGCGGAGAGGTTCGAGTCCATCCCCGCAGCATCGGGGCGACGGTGCAGCGGCGCAAGTGACGCACGCGGGGGCGCGTTTCCGCGCCCCTCGCGAGCACGTCCCATGCTACGGTCGCACGCATCCGTGACCGCTTCCCCCACCCGTGCCGGAGGATGACGCCTTGGCGCAGGACCTCTACCCCGTGAAGCCGCACATCCAGTCCGGGGCGCGCATCGCGTCCCGCGAGCAGTACGAGGACATGTACCGTCGCTCGCTCGAGCAGCCCGACGCGTTCTGGGCCGAGCAGGCGCAGCGTCTGACGTGGTTCCACCCGTGGCACACGGTGAGCGACGCCGACTACGAGGCGGTGGACTTCGGTTGGTACCTGGGCGGACGGTTGAACGCCTGCTTCAACTGCGTGGACCGCCACGTCGCCACGCGCGGCGAGCAGACCGCCCTGCTGTGGGCGGGCGACGAACCCGGCACCTACCGCCACGTCTCGTACCGCGAACTCAAGCACGAGGTCTGCCGACTCGCGAACGTGCTGCTCGCGCACGGGGTGCGCAAGGGCGATCGCGTCTGCATCTACATGCCGATGATCCCCGAGACGGTGTACGCCATGCTGGCGTGCGCGCGCATCGGTGCGGTGCACTCCGTGGTGTTCGGCGGGTTCTCGGCGGAGTCGCTTCGCGACCGCATCCTCGACGCCGGCTGCAAGGTGCTCATCACCGCCAACGAGGGGCTGCGCGGTGGACGACCGATCCCGCTCAAGGCGATCGCCGACAAGGCCATCGAGGGCCTGTCGCTGGTCGAGACCGTGCTCGTGGCGCGCCGCACGGGACGCGAGGTGCCCATGCGTCAGGGGCGCGACCTGTGGCTCGACGACGAGATGAAGCGCCAGCGCAGCACGTGCACGGTGGCGTGGATGGGCGCCGAGGACCCGTTGTTCATCCTCTACACCTCGGGCAGCACCGGGAAGCCGAAGGGCGTGCTGCACACGACCGGTGGTTACCTCACCTACGCCGCCATGACGCACGAGCTCGTGTTCGACCACCACGACGGCGACGTGTACTGCTGCGCGGCCGACGTGGGTTGGGTCACGGGCCACACCTACATCGTGTACGGACCGCTCGCGAACGGCGCGACCACCGTGCTGTTCGAGTCCACGCCGGTGTACCCCGACCCGGGTCGCTACTGGCGCATGGTGGACGACCTCGGCATCACGATCCTCTACACGGCGCCCACCGCGCTCCGCGCCATCGCACAGGCCGGCGACGAACACGTGAAGCGCTACTCGCGCAAGACGCTGCGCGTGCTGGGTTCGGTCGGCGAACCCATCAACCCCGAGATCTGGCGCTGGTACCACGACGTGGTCGGCGAGGGTCGCTGCGCGGTGGTGGACACGTGGTGGCAGACCGAGACCGGCGGCATCCTCATCACGCCGCTGCCCGGCGTGACGCCCACCAAGCCCGGCTCGGCGACGCTGCCGTTCTTCGGGGTCAAGCCCGTGCTGCTCGAACCCGAGAGCGGACGCCTGCTCGAGGGCAACGGCGTCTCGGGCGCGCTGTGCCTGGCCACGCCGTGGCCGGGGCAGGCGCGCACGGTGTGGGGCGACCACCAGCGCTTCAAGGACACTTACTTCAGCCAGTACAAGGGCTACTACTTCACCGGCGACGGCTGCCGTCGTGACGAGGACGGCTACTACTGGATCACCGGGCGCATCGACGACGTGCTCAACGTCTCGGGGCACCGGCTCGGCACCGCCGAGGTCGAGAGCGCGCTGGTGGCGCACGAGTCGGTGGCCGAGGCCGCGGTCGTGGGGTTCCCGCACCCGATCAAGGGACAGGGCATCTACGCCTACGTCTCACTCACCGCCGACTGGGTGAATCGTGCGGGCTCCGAGCTCGAGGGCGCACTGAAGGAGCAGGTGCGGCACGCGATCGGCGGGTTCGCCGCCCCCGACGTGGTGCACATCGCGGCCGGGCTGCCCAAGACGCGAAGCGGGAAGATCATGCGTCGCATCCTGCGCAAGATCGCCGCCGGCGAGTACGAGGGCATGGGCGACGTCACCACGCTCGCCGAGCCCGAGGTGGTCGAGCGATTGATCGCTCAGCACCGTGAGCGAGGCACCACCCGCTGAGCACAGGACCGCGGCGTTGCGACCTGCAATGCCGCGGTCCCGTTCGCGGGGTCCGGGAGGAGGGATGGGAGCGATTGCGCTTGGGCGTGCATCCCGCACCCTCCATGCTCGAAGGAGCGCTGTCCCTCTCGAGTGACCCGCCACCGCGACCCCTTGCGTCTCCCCCTTGCGTGGTGCGGTGGGTGCTCCGGAACCAGCCCTGATCCCAGCCGTACGCGTCCGGTGGATGCGGCGTCGGCGCGCCCCGAGCGCGTGCGAGGCCGTGGACCGACCGTGCACGGCTGCCGTCACGGGAAACCCTCTCGTGCGGTCAGGCTCGTACTCGGATGGAGGTCCTCCCCATGCCACGTTCGCTCACCCCTGCACTCGTGCTCGCCGCCACGCTCGTGGCGGGGAGCGCCTCGGCCGCCTTGCGCGCGCCGCAGATCGCGTTCTCGTCGGCGTCGCTGCAGAGCCGCCTGAACGGCTTCGGTGAATCCATCAACGTCCTCACGCAGCAGCAGGACGGTCTCGTGTGGGGCACCACGGTGTCCCAGAACAGCACGATGACGCTGCAGTTCCAGCTCAGCGGCAACCCGCACGGCAACGAGTTCGGCATCGCCAAGCTCAACTCGACGGGCAACGCGGTGCTCGGTCTGGCGCCGGTGTTCCCCGCCGCCGCCGGGGTCGGCTCGTTCGCGGTGGCGTCGTTCCGTGCCGGCAACACGCTCATCGTGAACCTGTTCGACGAGAACGCCTCGCTCGTGGGCACCACGATGCACACCGGTGTGGATCGCTCGCGCTTCGCCTACTACGTCAAGAACGCCTCGGGCACGCACTACAGCCACGAGGGGTTCAACGCCGACGCTCGCGTGCACGCGCTCGCGTTCTCGGGCACCGGCATCAACCAGGGCAACTGGTGGATGGCGTGGGAGGACGCGCCCATCGCGAGCTACGCGAACGCCGACTTCGACGACGCCCTGTTGTTCATGGAGTCCATCAACCCCACCCCGGTCGCCCGGACCACGTGGGGCTCGCTCAAGCGGCACTTCCGCTGACCCCCGGCCGCATCCGCGGCCACGCACTCTCCCGCGGCGCCCCGACTCTCGTCCGGGCGCCGTGTGCGTTCCGAGCGTTATGCTGTCCGGCATGTCGCGCGTGATCCTGCTGCACAAACCCCACGGCGTGCTGTGCCAGTTCACGGGCGAGCCCGGACGGCGCACGCTGGCCTCGTGCGTGGACGTCCCCGGCGTGTACCCGGCCGGGCGACTCGACACCGACAGCGAGGGCCTGGTCGTGCTCACCGACGACGGCGCGCTGCAGGCACGCATCGCCGACCCGCGCCACAAGCTGCCCAAGACCTACCTCGTGCAGGTGGACGGGACGATCGGCGACGACGCGCTCGAGCGGTTGCGACGCGGCGTGGTGCTGTCGGACGGCCCGACGCGAACAGCCGAGGCGCGCGCGATCCCCGACCCCGGCCTGCCCCCACG
>JBEGJG010000170.1:0-4939 GCA_041184705.1 Candidatus Eiseniibacteriota bacterium | reverse complement strand
GTCGTAGTCGCCGGTCACGATCGAGTTGTTCTCGAGATCACCCACCGCGATGGTGCGCAGGTCGGCCGCGAGGCGTCCGTCCTTGGCGAGCGTCTCCATTCCGGCCGTGCACACGCTGTCCCGCAGGCGGTAGAACATGCGCAGTGCGGGTGCGGGCACGCGATCGGGCTGCGCCACGTCGGCCGTGGGGTTGTCAGCGAGGATGCGCATGAACGCCGCACGCGCGAGTGCCGCGCGACCCTTCGCCACGTGCACCGAACCTTCCGCCAGCCACGCCGCGGTGCGCGTCGCCGACGACGTGGCGGGGTCGGCGGTCACGGCCGCGGCGTAGCGCACCGTCTCCTCGGAGCCCCCGGTGACGAACCACGCGAGCGGGTCCGAGGTGAATCCGGCGGGGACCACGGTGTCGGCGTTCGCACGCACGACGGGGGGCACGAGCGAAAGCAGTACGACGAGACCGACGAGGCGGCGGACGATCATCGGGGTCCTCCTTCGATGCGAGTGCGATCCGGCCGACGTGGGCGGCTTCGCGGGCGGAACTCGGGTGCGGAGTCTAGACCAGAACGGGAACGGGATGACGGTTCATTCGCAGATGTCACGCGACAGGGCGGCCTCCTCGCTTCCGGGGAAGCGATCGCGCAGGCGTCGCGCCAACAGGCAGGCGCGCCCGCGATCCCCCGCCGAGTCGTACCAGAACGCGGCCTGGTAGAGCGCCGAGGGATCGGCGGCCGGGTAGAGCGCGGACACCTCCTCGTAGGCGCGCGCCTTCTCGCGCGCCCCCGGGGTGCGGTCGGCCCGGTCCATCGCGGCCGCGCGGAACACCTCGCGCGCGCGCGCTGCAGCCGGCGTTCGGGGGTGCTCGACCAGCAACCGATGGGCGCTGTCGAGTGCACGTTCGAGGTCGCCGGAATCGCGCGCACCGAGCGCCTCGCGCAGCAGACGGTCGGGCACGGACTCGGCGGCACGGGGCGAATCCGCCGCCGTCGGCGCACCGTCCGCGGCACGAGACTCGGGTGCGCGGGCGGGGCTCGACGCAGGGGTGGCGGGAGCGGGCGCGTTCGTCGCGGCCGCCTCGGGCACGACCGCGGCCGAATCCCGCACCGCGACCGATCCCGCCGATGGCGCGTCGCGACGCGAGACGACCACGAACACCACACCGGCCAGCACGACCGCGGCGATCGCGCCCCCGACAGCCCACGAGCGTGAACGGCCACCCGCGGGCGCCTCGGCTCGCGAAGCGCCGGGTGCGGGCGGGACCACAGGAGCGGGTGCGGCGGACGGCGTGGACGTGGCCACGGGGGCCGCCGATGCGACCGGCGCGATCGTGGCCTCCATCGCGGCCGCGGGCACGCTCGCGAGCGTCTGCTGGGTGGAGAGCACGGACGCGGGCGGCTCGTCGGTGTCGGCGGGTACGACCTGCATCGCGAACTCGCGCAGGAGCGTGCGCCCCTCGCCCAGATCGAGCCGACGCACCTCGTGAAGCAGTTCGAGCACCACGCGCGCCGCGGTCGGGCGCGATTCGGGCTGCTTGTGCAGCATGGCGTGGAGCAGCGCGGCCAGCGCGGGAGAGCCCTCGGGGATGGCGGGCGCGATCGGCTCCGGGGCCTCGTGGCGCACGCGCTGCACGTAGGCCGGCACGCCGTCGCGCGCATCGCCGAACGGCGGACGTCCGGAGAACATGCGGTACGCGAGGATGCCCAACGAGAACACGTCGGAGGGACAACCGGGTTCGCGCATCTCGGTCTGCTCGGGCGACATGTAGGCGATGGTGCCCACCAGGCCACCGCGCATCGAGACCTGATCGTCCTCGCTCAGACGGCGCGAGAGCCCGAAGTCCATGAGCTGACAGATCCCGTCTCGTGCGAGCATGACGTTCGACGGCTTGAGGTCGCGGTGCACGATGGGCTGCGGTCGGCCGTGCGCGGCCTCGAGCGCACGCGCGAGGTCGAGCAGCATGAGCAGCGCGACGCGGAACTCGATCGCGCCGTACTCGATCAATCGCCCGAGATCCACGCCGTGCACGTACTCCATGACGAGGAAGCGCGCTCCCTCGTGCTCACCCGCCGCCATGGCGCGCGCGATGTTCGGGTGCCGCAACTGACCGAGCGTGCGCAGCTCGCGCTGGAAGATGGCACGCGCGGTGGCGTCCTCGCGCAGTCGATCGTCCACGACCTTGATGGCGACCCAGCACTGCAGGTCGGCGTCCCAGCCCTTGTACACGCGCCCCATCGCACCCGCCCCCAGCTCGCGCACGATCGCGTAGCGATCGATCGCGGCGGGACGGGCGCGGTCCGGTACGTGTCCGGGACCTGCGACGTTCAAGGACGCGCTCCTGCCGGTCGGTCAGGATTGTTGCGGTACGCGATCCACGAGCCCCGGCTGGTCCCCGTGGAGTCGGCGAGGATGCCGAACGTCCCGGAGATCTCGTCGCCGTTGCGCTCGCCCCGGACCCAGAAGTACTGGACGTCGTCGGTGCCCACGAACATCACGCTGGGGTCGCGTTGCAGCAGCACCGAGGCCTTGGAGCGCACACCGTCCACGAACAACTCGATGCCGCGAGCAGGACCGAACGTCACCTGGATCGAACCGCTGCTCTGGTTGACCTCATCGAAGTAGGTGCCGATCCATCGCCCGTACATGCCCTGGTTCGCGTCCACCGGGGTCGTCGCGGGCGCGCTGTAGGCCGAGACGAGCCCCGCGCCCACCAACTCGGTCGGAAGCACGTTCCCGAGTCCGGATGCGACGCGATACGTGCCCCCGAACTCGAGCGATTGTGGATCGAACCGCATCGTGTCGAGCGCGGTCTCGACCGCCTGCGAGGTCAGGGACGAGCGCACGAACCAGTTCGGGCCGCCGCCGGGGAGCTGCCGCCACGACACCACCTCCGCGCCCTGCAGGTCGCGCTGCACGAGGGGCAGCGGCACGACGTCAGCGAGCATGAGCGCGACGGGACCGGCAGCGACCTCCGCATCGCTCGCATCCGCCCACCCGAGGTACTGCATCCCCTGCCCCGTTCGAGCCGTCGCCCCCCCGAACGAGCGCGTGCCCCACAACGCCACGACGATGCGGTAGGTCGGACGAGGCGGGACGTCGAGGGCGAGTGTCGCCGACCGGGCACCGGGAGCGAGCGGGAACGATCGCCGCGCGAGCGGAATCGCGGAGACCGCCGGCATCCTCTCCTGGAGCAGAGGCTCGAACACCCACACGACGATCGAGTCCGCTTCGAGTGAGGCGGTCACGGGGGGCGCGACCGCGGAACGCGCGGGCGCGTCGGCGAGTCGCACGTCGAGCGCGAGGGCGCCCGTGAATCGTGTGGTGCGCTCGGTGGTGCCGCAGCCCGTCACGAGTGCGAGCAGGACGACGGCCAACGAGGCGAGGGCGCAGGCGGAGCGGAACGAACGGGGCATGGTCACCTCGGCGCAGCGCGGACCGGGATCCGCGCTGGGACGGCGCACGAAGGTCGGGAGCGGACGCCGGGCGGGAGGACCGACGATCGAGGCAGGACGACCGGCGGAGCATACCCCCGCCGAGGGGGGCTTGGGCAGGGGTTCGTCACACCCCCGGAGAGGCCGCTCTCCCGGGACGCTCGGGGATGAACACCCAGGACACGGCCGCAGCCGCGTAGGCCACGGCCGCCACGGAAAGGGCGAACGGGAAGCCCCGGCTGTCGGTGAGCCCACCCAGCAGGAACGGTGCGGCGGCGGCGGCGACACGGCCGACGTTGTAGGTGAAGCCCTGCGCCGTGGCCCGCACCTCGGCCGGATAGGCGTCCGCGGTGAGCGCCCCGAACCCGCTGAAGAACCCGGTCGCGAAGAACCCCGTCACGGGCCCGAGCACGAGCAGCACCCACGGCGTCGAGGTCCAGGCGTAGGCCAGCACGAACACCGCCGCGAGCAGCAGATAACCCGCGTACGTGCGTCGGCGCCCCCACGCGTCGCTCAGGTAACCGAACGCCACGTAGCCCAACCACATGCCGAACTGCATCAGGAACACGAACCCGCTCATCTGGGCATCGGTGAGCCCCACCCCCGGCGACTTCAGGTACGACGGTACCCATGTGTTGAAGCCCCACACGGCGAACATCGAGCACATGTTCATGGCGAGGATGGCGAGCGTGACCCGCATGCCGGGCGCGGCGAGCGCGCGCGCCAACGGGACGCGGTCGGCTCTCGCACGCGCGACCTGCCACGCCTCGGGCTCGGGGACGCGACTGCGCACCCAGATCGCGAACACGGCGGGCGCCAGTCCCACGAAGAACACCGCGCGCCAGTCGAGCCCGAGCACGTCCTGCACCACCCAGTTCACGATCGCGGCGAGCCCCAGTCCCAGCGCCCACGCGCTCTGCATGAATGCCATGGCCTTGTCGCGATGCTCGCGTCGCCACGTCTCGGCCACGAGCGCCGCCCCGCTCGCCCACTCGCCGCCCATGCCGATCCCCAGGCCGATGCGGAACACCGCGAGTTGCACCACGTCCTGCGCCAGACCGCACGCGGCGGTGAAGACCGAGTACAGGAGCACGCTCAGCGTGAGCGCGCGCACGCGCCCCCAGCGGTCGGCGAGCACACCGAACACGATGCCGCCGAGCGCCGAGAACAACAGTGTGAGCGACTGCAGCCCCCCCGCGGTCGCAGCCGAGAGTCCGAGGTCGGAACGCACCGAGGACAGCACGAGCGCGTAGATCCAGACGTCGAACGCATCGAGCATCCAGCCGATGGAGGCCGCCGAGTAGCCCAGTCCCTTCATGAGGAGCGGCGTGGTGATGGCATTGGCCAGCTGGTCCGGCAGCTTGAAGAGCAGGACGAACGCAAGGAGCGCGGGGAACGCCCTCCCCCACCCGCTCCAGAACGCCGACAGCGGCTGCACCACCGAGTCACGCAGACCCGGCCGCGCCCGCGGAAGCGGCGGTTCACGCGACGAGAGCGTGGCCACGATCCCGAGC
>JBEGJG010000169.1:0-5986 GCA_041184705.1 Candidatus Eiseniibacteriota bacterium | reverse complement strand
GGGCGAGGGTGCGGGTGCGGGTACGGGCGCCGGAGGGGTCGGCGGCGGCGTCACCGGCTGTTGCGGGGCGCAACCCGCGAGCACCAGCATGACGAGCGAGGCCACGTGCAGGACGGGACGCGAACGACGGTGCGGTGTCACGCGCCACCTCCCGGGGTGATGCTGCCGAGCACGACCGGATGCCGCGCACCGGTGGCGCCGGGCACGTTGCCCGGCTCGCCGCACAGCGTCAGGTGCGCGAGGAACGCGAACGCCAACGCCTCCTTGATGCCCGAGGAGACCCCGAGCGACTCGAGTCGCGCCACGCGCACACCACTCAGACGACGCTCGATCGCGGCCATGAGCGTGCGGTTGTGCACCCCGCCCCCGCTCGCGTAGAGCGCATCGGGCCGCCCGCCGGGCGTGACCCAGCGCGCGATCGCGTCGGCGATCGAGGCGGCCGTGAGCTCGACCGCGGTGGCCAGCGTGTCCTCGAACGACAGCCCCATCGCCTCGGCGATCGCGGTGAGCTTCTCGGCGTAGCCCTCGCCGAAGCGCTCGCGCCCCGTGGAACGCGGCGGAGGGAGCGCGAAGAACGGGTCCGCCAGCAGCTCGGTGAGCAGTGGCGCATGCACGCGCCCCGAGGCCGCGAGCCCGCCCCCGTCGTCGTGACGTGCGAGCCCGCGCGTCGCGATGCGGACCAGTCCGTCGAGCACCGCGTTGCCGGGACCGGTGTCGAACGCCAGCACGTCGGCGAGCCCACCGCCGCGCGGCAACCACGTGATGTTCGCCATGCCGCCCAGGTTGAGCAGCACGCGCGACTCCTCGGTCGAGCGGAACAACCAGTGGTCGGCGATCGGCACGAGCGGCGCGCCCTCGCCGCCCGCCGCGGTGTCGCGGCGTCGGAAGTCGGCCACCACGGTGACACCCGTGCGCTCGGCCAGCGTGGCGGGCGAACCCACCTGCAGCGACAGTGCGCGTCCACCGCCCGCCGCACGCGGCACGTGCCGCACACCCACCACCTTCGCGTACGTCTCGGCGAGGTCGGCGTCGAGCCGCATGAGCCGCTCGGGCTCCACCGTGTCCGCGCCGGCGATCGCGAGCACCTCGTCGCGAAGCGCGGCGTCGAGCGGACGCTCGCACTCGGCCAGCACCTCGTGTCGCGCCGCCAGCCCCTCGCCCGTGAAGCGCACGAGCACCGCGTCCACGGCGTCGGCCGACGTGCCGGTCATGAGACCCACCACCAGTCGCGTGGGACGCGTCCGGTAATCCCGCACCGGGGCGAGCGCGTCGTTCATCGCGCCCCCCAGGGTCGTGCGAGCACGCTGTCGAGCCGCGCGACCACCTCGGCCGCCGCGACACGACCCGCGAGCGCGTCGAGGAGATCACGCGACATCGCTCCTTCGACACCCGCCCAGCCCGCGGCCCGCGGTAGCGCACGTGCGGTGCCCACCTGTGCGAGCAACGTGACCTGCGCGGGACGACGGCGGTACCAGTCGGTGGTGTCGGCGCCCACGAACGCCGGTGGTGCGCTGCGCAGCGCGGTGGCGAGCGCCAGCGCGCGCGACGGATCGGCGAGGTAGCGCGCGAGTCGCAACGCGTCCTCGCGCCGACGACCGGACGCCACGCCCGCCAACACGTCGCCCCCGAGCACGGTGACGGACGGCGCGCCGGGCACGGCGGCCACGACGGGTTCGAGACGGGGCGCGAGACGCTCGAGTCGCGCGAGGAACGTGGGATCGGCGACCACCATGGCGAGCCGACCGGCGACGAACTCGCTCGCCAGCGAATCCTCCGATGCGACGAGCAGGCCCGCACCGAGCGTCGCGAGTGCCGCGATCGCCTCGACGTTGCCGGTCGCGGCGAAGCGCAGCGTGTCGTGCGGCGAGGCGGGCAGCACACCGCCCGCACCCCACGCCCACGGCAGCACGGCGCGCACGGCGACCCCCGAATCGGCGGACGGCAACCCGAGCACGTGCGGGCCGCGTGCCGTGCGCCGCGTCGCGAGCGCGCGCAGGTCGGAGAGCGTCGCGGGCGGGCTCGTGCGCCCCAGGCGCGCGAGCGTCCCCGGATGCACCACCAGCACCTGCGGACGCAACCGCAGCGGCAGTCCGTAGAGCGCGTCCCCCACGCGGCACAGGTCCCAACCGCGCAAGCCGGCGCGCAGGTCGGCCACCCCCGCGCTCCAGTCCGTGAGCGCCTCGCGAGCGAGCAGCGCGGGCACCTCGGCGTCGTCGAGCACGCACAGGTCGGGCGGCGTCCCGGCCGCGATCGCGGCGAGCAGACTGTCGGCGAGCGCGACCGGTCGCGCGACCACGCGCACGCGCACGCCGCCCGCCTCGGACTCGTAGGCGCGGGCGAGCGGCTCGACCGCCTCGACGGGCCACGGCGTCCACAACACCACCTCGGGACCCGGCGCCGCCCCGCGCTTCGCGCACGAGGTCGCGAACAGCGCGACCGCGACCAGCGCCCCGACGAGTGGCCGCCTCATCCGGCGCGACCCGCCTCGATCGCCTCGCGCACGAACCCGTGTGACTCGGCGAGCCGGCGCTCGGCCTCCTCGCGCGTGCAGGCCAGCCGCTCCATGACGATCGCGGTCTTCACGCTGCGACCCGCGGCAGCGATGAGCTCGGCGGCGCGATCGTAGTCGCACCCGGTCACGGTCATGACCGTGCGTCGGCTGCGCTCGACCAGCTTCTGGCTCGTCGCCAGGAGGTCCACCATCATGTTCTCGTACGCCTTGCCGGTGCGCAGGAACGCCGAGGTGGTGATCATGTTGCACACCAGCTTCTGCGCGGTGCCGGCCTTCATGCGCGTGCTGCCCATGAGCACCTCGGGCCCCACCACGGGACAGATCGCCACGTCCACGTCGAGGTTGAACTCGGCGCGCGGCGTGCAGGTGACGTACACCGTGCGCGCCCCGAGCGCGCGGGCGCGCGCCACGGCCGCGACCACGAACGGCGTGCGGCGGCTCGCGGCGAGGCCCACCACGGTGTCGCGCGGTCCCACGCCCAGCTCGTCCATGGCGCGCTCACCCTCGTCGGTGCGGTCCTCGGCGCCCTCGACCGCGCGTACGAGCGCGGTGTGCCCGCCGGCCATCACACCCACCACCTGCGCGGGGTCCGACCCGAACGTGGGCGGGCATTCCGAGGCGTCGAGCACGCCGAGTCGCCCGCTCGTGCCGGCGCCCACGTACACCAACCGTCCCCCCGCCTGGAACGAGGCCAGCACCAGTTCGGCGGCCTGCGCGATCCACGGCAGCTCGCGCCCCACGGCCTCGGGCACGGTGCGGTCCTCGGCGTTGATGCGCTCGAGCAGTTCGGGGATCCCGAGGCGATCGAGATCCATGGTGCGCGGGTTGCGCTGCTCGGTGGCGAGCCGGGCGAATTCCTCGAAGCGGGCGCGATCGTCCATGACGCTCCTGCGTGAGTGCGGGTGTCGTTGCGTTCGAGGGAGGATGCCACGCACGGGAAAGCCGCGGCAAGCGCGTCCGCGTGCACGCGCGCGCCGCCGGGGATACGCTGCGCGACACCCGCGTCCATGTCCCTCGGAGAACCGCCATGTCCTCGCCGCACGCCCCCACGCCGCCCGACCTCACCGCGTTCCGACTCGCTCCCGGCTTCCACTGCGCGGCCACCGCGTGCGGACTCAAGGTGAGCGGCAACCTCGACCTCGGACTCGTGTGGAGCGACGGCCCGTGCGCGGCGGCGGGCGTGTTCACCACGAACCGCGTGCAGGCCGCCCCGGTGCAGGTGTGCCGCGAGACGCTCGCGCACGCGTCCGCTCGCGTGCGCGGCGTGCTCTACAACTCGGGTTGCGCGAACGCGGTGACCGGCGAGCGCGGCCTGCACGATGCGCGGCGCATGCGCGCGCTGGGGGCCGCCGCCGTGGGCGCGGCCGACGACGAGCTGTTGGTGCTCTCGACCGGCGTGATCGGGCGTTTCCTCGACCTCGACAAGGTCGGTCGCGGCGTCGAGACGCTGCGCTCCCCCGCGGCGCTGCGCACGCCGGGCGACGCCGCTCGCGCCATCATGACCACCGACACGGTCGCCAAGGTCTCGACGGCCGTGGCCGAGGTCGCGGGCCAGCGCGTCACCGTGTCGGGGTTCGCCAAGGGCGCCGGCATGATCCATCCCAACATGGCCACCATGCTGTCGGTCGTCACGACCGACGCGCGTGTGGATGCGGTGCGGCTCGACCGCTGCCTGCGTGCCGCGGTGGAGCGCAGCTTCAACCGCATCAGCGTGGACGGTGACATGAGCACGAACGACACCGTGCTCGTGCTCGCCTCGGGCGTCTCGGGGGCCACCGTGGGCGATGACGAGGAGGCCGCCTTCACGCACGCGCTCACGCAGGTGTGCGCCGACCTCGCGCGCCGTATCGCGCGCGACGGCGAGGGCGCGACGCGACTGGTGGAGTTGCGCATCACCGGCGGGGCCACCGAGCGGCAGGCCCACCGCGTGGGCGACTCGATCGCGTGCTCGCCGCTCGTCAAGACCGCGATCCACGGCAACGACCCCAACTGGGGCCGCATCCTGGCCGCCGCGGGCTACAGCGGTGAGGCCGTGGAGCCCGAACGCGTGCGGCTGTGGTTCGGCGACGGCGACGCGCTGCAGTTGCTCGACCGCGGGCTGCCGGTGCCGTTCGACGAGGCCGAGGCCTCGCGCCTGCTGCGTCAGGACCCGGCGATCGTGCACCTCGACCTCGGGCTCGGCGACGAGCGTGCCGTGGTCTGGACGTGCGACCTGTCGGCCGAGTACGTGCGCGTGAACGCGGACTACACGACCTGACGCGGGCTCACGCGCGCGGACCGCGACGCTCGATCGCCGTCCACAACCGCTCGAAGTCACTCGCGTCGTTGTAGACCTGCGCCGCGAGTCGCAGCCACGCGCGTCCCGCGAACGCGTGCATCTGCGCCTCGATGCCGTCCTCGTACAGCAGCGCATCCTTGAGCGCCTGCACCGCGGGCGCGGACGCGTCCCACGACTCGGGGAACGGGATCGTGACCATGCTGCCGTACATGGACTCGGGCCCGGGGATCCGGGTGCCCCATCGCTGGGTGAATCGCACGGCCGACTCCCACGCGAGGCGATGGTTCCACTCGCGCACCGCGTCGAGACCCAGACGCTGCAGGAACGCGAGCCCCGCGGGGGCGGCGAGGTGCGGCGAGGGGTCGCGCGTGCCGGCGAGGTCGAACTCCGCGCTCATGCCGAGCCCGTGCCCCCACGACACCACGGTGGGATGCAGGTTCGCCTGCCACTCCCGGCGTGCCCACAGCACGGCCGAGGAGCGCGGCGACATCGCCCACTTGTGGAGGTTGCCCGTCCAGAAGTCGCAGCCCAGCGAGCGCAGGTCCACCGGCAGCATGCCGGGCGCGTGCGCCGCGTCCACCAGTGTGATCACCCCGCGTTCACGACAGGCCGCGGCGATGGCCTGCACCGGGAGCACGAGTGCACTGCCGCTCGTGACGTGGTCCACCACCAGCATGCGCGTGTCGGGCCCGATCGCCTCCACGATCGCCGCGACCACCGACTCGGGCGTGACGTGCGGCCACGGCAGCGTGACCGTGCGCACGTGCGCGCCCGTGCGCTCGGCGGCGTAGCGCGCGGCGTTCGTGACCGCACCGTAGCCGTGATCGGTCACGAGGATCCCCTCGCCCGGACGGAACGGCCACGATCGCAGCACCGCGTTGCAGCCCGCGGTGGCGTTGTCCACGAACACGAGGTCGTCGGCGTCGGAGCCGAGGAACGCGGCGATGGGCGCGATCGCGGTGCGCATGCGCGGCGGCATGCGCATGGGGATCTGGCGCACGTCGGCGAGCTCGCGCAGCAGGAAGCGCGCGGGGTTGCGCTCGATCGCGTCGCGCACCGCCTGCTGCGCGGCCAGCACCTCGCGCGGCACCGCACCCACGGTGCCGTGGTTGAGATAGGTGATCGCGGGGTCGAGACCCCAGTGCTCGAGCAGGGCGCGACCGAACGCGGGCGTGGACGACATGGGCACCTCCGGG